>NZ_CEWDFQ010000007.1:0-22925 GCF_982438285.1 Acetatifactor sp.
GTATTATATTATAAGAATGTTGGCAGATAAAGGCGGCAGGGAGAAATCCCTGCCATTGTTATTGCTTTATTCTGACCACTTATGTCCCATAATCAACCGACTGTGCAAAAACCGTTGAAGACGCTGTCTCATTTTCATATAATTGCATTACAGGAGGGAGCCAGATGCAGATTGAGATAAAAATTGACAGTTCCTATACGGAACCCAAAATAGTCATATTGACCGCAGTGATGTCAGAGGATGTCAGCCGGGTATTAAACAAATTATCAGAAAATACGCCGCAGATCCTTTCCGGCTGCAAAAATGAAAAAGTGGAAGTAATAGAGCAGGAGGATTTGATCAGAGTCTATGCAAACGCAGGTAAGGTATTTGCTTCCACCAGCAAAGGAGAGTACATGATTCGCCTCAGATTATATGAAATAGAAGAGCGGCTGCATCCGAATCAGTTTATCCGTATATCGAATTCTGAAATCATCAATTTAAAAAGAGTTAAAAATTTTGATTTAAGCTTTACCGGCACCATCTGTGTGGAGCTGGACAATCATATCACAACCTATGTTTCAAGACGATATGTTTCAAAAATCAAAAAAATACTGGGAATATGAGGTGATAAAGATGAAAAAAAAGGTGTTTTTACGCAGTATGTCAGGCTTCCCCTTTGGATTGGCATTGGGATATTTGATAACGATAGTGATTTCCCTGATTTGGGGAGACGGCTATTATGCCCCCTGTATGCCTGAATTAATTGAGGTAACGGGAAACGAAATCAATGCTGTTTTGCTGCAGGCATTTCTATGTGGAATCATAGGCTCTGGATTTGCTGCCGCCTCTGTAATATGGGAAATGGAAGATTGGGGGCTTGTAAAACAGACGGGAATTCATTTTTTGATTACTTCAGTGATCATGCTGCCGATAGCTTATTTTTCATATTGGATGGAGCATAGTCTGAAAGGCTTTTTAAGTTACTTCGGAATTTTTGCTTTCCTTTTTGCGGCAATATGGATTGTGCAGTATGCTATTGCCAAACGCAATGTCAAAAAATTGAACGAAACTCTGCGCAAGAGACAGGACGGAAAAGATGAGCAAAGGAGGAAATCCGGTAGCATATAGGGGATATGGTATGATATAATAAAATAGAAGAACAAGCAAGTAAGTATTTTTGGACAGAGGCTTAAGATTCGGAGGGAGGTGTCTGTTATGCTTATAGTCAGGGATCTTAGCAATCGGTTTGCGCAAATTTCGGGCATGCCCCTGCAGGACAGCGTGGTCAACGCCAAACTGCGGCAGGCAGGAATTAACACAAGCAGCAAGCAATATAAGGCTGCGATCAGTGCAATGACAAGTGCAGCAGGCGGTGGAGTGGGCTACACTAACATTGCATGTATCAAAAACCGGATGCGTCAGTTTGACAAGGATGGGGATCGTATCAATTTAAGCACGGGATTGGCGGGATTAGCGGTCACGGACCAAAATCGTGCAGGAAAGAATAAAATCATTTCCATTCCGGAGAGCAGCAGAGAGGAAATGTTTGCGCTTGCCAAAGAAGAATTTTTACGGGAAAACGGTGTCAGCAACGGAGATACCACCCAAAGGACGGATGTCTATTATAATCTGTATCGGAAAATGGAAAAGAATGACCGTCTGGCGGCTGGGCATACTTTAGAACAATATGAGCGCCAGTACCGGCAGGCGTTTGTGGACGCTGTAAAAAGAGTGGATGCAGATTGGGAAATAGGAAAACCAATTCCGTCCGGGGCATTGGACGGAATCACCAGAGAAGCCATAGATTCTTTACTGGTAAAATCCGGAAGCCGACTGATCAGAAAATCCTTTCAGGCAAGAATCTAGCTATTTTCCCCAAAAGACATGCGGGAAGTCCTTGAAGGAGGGCTTCCTGTTTTTTTATTTTTTTGAAACTTTTTTACTTTCCTTTGCATCTATAGATTGAGACAGGTGATGAGGCCTTGTCTTACGCAAAGTTACTGGTACCAGAAAGCGCAGAAATGAGGATTTCTATGAAAAACGGATTATACGAAAAAATAGTGGATCATATAACAGAGAATCAGGAAAAATTTTACCGGCTGGCCTATAGCTACGTTCAGAATAAAGAAGATGCCTTGGATGTGGTACAGAATGCTATTTGCCAGGCGCTGGATCATTATGAGACGGTGAAAAACGAAAATGCGGTAAGAACCTGGTTTTACCGAATTCTTGTCAATGAAAGCCTTCTGTTTTTAAGGCAGCGAAAGAGAGAGGTTTTAGCCGGTGATGAGAAACCCATGGAAATTCCTTATTATGAGAGGAGGTATGACAGCAGCGGTGAGGAGATTTATGAACAGATAAGCAGGCTGGAGGAGGATGTGCAGTGTATTGTAAAACTCCGTTTCTTTGAAGAGCTGACCCTTAAGGAAATTTCCGATGTGATGCAGATGAATTTAAACACGGTAAAAGCAAAGCTGTACAGAGGCTTAAAACAGTTGAAACAAAATATAAAGGAGGCAGATTTATGAGCGAGATGAAAGATGCAAAAGATAAGTACGATGCAATCCCCATTCCGGAGGAACTGGGGGAGCGTGTGCAGGCGGCCATTGAATCCTCGGGCAAGCGCCGCAAAATCCTGCAATGGAAGAGAAGGAAACGAGTCATAAGAGGTCTGGCAACTTCAGCAGCCGCAGTGGCAGCCGTCTTTACGGTGCTTTTGAATACCAACACCGCATTTGCCCAGGAGATGAGCAGCATCCCCGTTGTGGGAGCCGTTGCAAGGGTGCTTACGTTCAGGACCTATGAGGCGGAGGAAGAAAATGTAGGAATTTCCGTGGAGATTCCCAGCGTGGAAATGATTTCTGCAGACACCAATGGCCTGGCAGATTCTATCAACCAGGAGATATATCAGCTCTGCGAGGAATATGCAGAGGAAGCCATGGAACGGGCTATGGAATACAGGACGGCATTTCTGGAGACCGGAGGAACAAAAGAGGAATGGGCGGCCCATGACATTCAAATTGCTGTGTGGTATGAGGTGAAGGCCCAGACTCCAAATTACTTGTCCTTTGTAGTGAGGGGAAGCGAAAACTGGAATTCCGGCTACCGGGAGGCCAGATATTATACTATTGACCTGCAGCAGGAAAAACTGTTATCCTTAAATGACGTCCTGGGAGAAAACGATATAGAAGCTGCAAATGAAAGTATCCGAAAGCAGATGGAGGTTATGAGCCAGGAGGATGGAATTACGTTTTGGACTCCTGAAGAGGGAGGATTTACAGGCATCACAGAGGAGACGCCGTTCTATATAAATGAGAACGAAAATCTTGTGATTGTTTTTGAAAAGTATCAGATTGCGCCCGGTTCTGCCGGAGACATAGAATTTGAAATAGAAAGGTAGGAAAAGAAGATGAAAAAAATAACTGCATTTTTTATGGCTTTGACCATGTGTGCATACCTTGCGGCCTGCGGAGGTACCAATGAGGAGACCGCTGTGCCGCAGACTGAAACAGAAACACAGCAATCCACTGACGCACAGACCGAAACAGAGACACAGCAGACAACTGCCGGGGAAAGTACGGCAGAGGAGCCCCAAAGCCAGACGGCGAAGGAGACACAGCCGGAAGCGTCTAAGGGAACAACCCAGGCTGCGTCTGAGGAGGAAAGCGCCCAGGGAGGCTATGAGGATAATTTTGCAGTGGACAGCGCTGCGGCAGCAGCTTTCGCAGAACAGATCAAGGAAGCGGTTGCGGCACAGGATCTGGAGGCTTTGGCAGACCTGGCTGCGTATCCCCTTTATGTTGGAATCGCAGAGGATGGGGTGTCATCCAGAGAAGATTTGATTGCACTGGGTGCAGAGACTGTTTTTACGCCGGGACTGTCGGCATCCGTGGAAGCGGCGGATACCCAGAATCTGACGCCCAGCAAGGCAGGCTTTGTATTGTCTGACGGCAGTAAAAACAATATTATATTCTCGGTTGTGGACGGAGAACTGGCCATCCAGGGAATTAACTACGAATAAGAGTATAAAGAGCATAACACAAAGGCCCAGGACACCTTTACAGCCTTACAGGAAACCGTTATAATGTAGGAAAAACACAAATGGGATTTTGTGGTTGAAATGGAGAAAAGAGCATGATGACGGAAATGAAAATGCAGGATTTTCTGGATCAGGTGTCCTCCTGCGCGCCGGTGCCGGGAGGCGGCGGTGTCTGCGCTTATGCGGCAGCTCTAGGGATGAGCCTGGGAAGCATGGTGGCGAATCTCACTGCCGGGAAGAAAAAGTACGCAGAATATGAGGAAGAAATTCAGCTGATATTGAAGAAGGCGGCCGGAGTTACCGGGCGCCTTGCTTCCGGTATGGAGAAGGATGCGGAAGCCTTTGAGCCATTGTCGAGGGCCTATGGGCTGCCGAAAAGCACTAAGGAGGAGGCAGAGCATAGGGAGCAGATTATGGAGGAAGCCCTTAAGAAGGCAGCTCAGGCGCCCCTTGCCCTGATGGAAGAAATTATGGAGGCATTGGATATCCTTTCCAGATTGTCTGAGATTGGCAGCAGAATTGCCATTAGTGATGTGGGTGTTGGGGTACAGCTGTGCCGGGCGGCATTAAACGGAGCTTCTTTAAACGTATATATCAATACGAAGCTGATGAAGAACCGTGAAATTGCGGCGGAAATGAATAAAAAGGCCAGAGAATTGTGCGAAGAGGGATGCAGAGAGGCTGACAGAATCTATGAACAGGTGGCCGGTTCTCTATGCGGGGCCGAGGGATAATCCCATCCCTTTTTAGACAAACAAAAAGTATAGGAGGACAGCCGTGTGAATATTTTAAAGGGACTTCCCGTGGCAAATGCTATCAATGAACAGATTGCTCAGGAAATGAAGGACTGGAAAGGAGCGCCGCCTCATCTAGTCATTATCCGCGTGGGAGAAAAACAGGATGATATTGCTTATGAGAGGGGCGCTGTAAAGAAAATGGAGAAGGTGGGCTTTGCCTGCACTACCTATGTGTTTCCGGCAGATGTGGACAATGATGCCTTTTTGCAGAAATTTGATGAAATCAATGAAAGCCGGGATGTAGACGGCATTCTTCTGCTTCGCCCGCTGCCAAAGCATCTGGATGAAAAGGCTGTGGAAAGCCGTATTGCGCCTGGGAAGGATCTGGATGGGATGTCGCCGATAAACCAGGCTAAAGTGTATGCCGGTGATGAGAGTGGATTTGCTCCCTGTACGGCAGAAGCCGTAATAGAAATGCTGGATTATGCCGATGTGGACCTGAAGGGAAAAAGGGCTGTTGTAATCGGCAGAAGCCTTGTGATCGGCAAGCCTGTGGCCATGCTGCTTTTGAAAAAAAATGCAACGGTGACGGTGTGCCATACGAGAACAGAAGACCTGCCGGGGACCTGCAGAAATGCCCAGGTGCTTGTGGCGGCAGCAGGCGCTGCAAAAATGGTGGGCGCTGATTACGTGGGCAGGGATGCGGTTGTGATCGATGTGGGAATCAACGTAGACGAAGAAGGAAATCTATGCGGAGATGTGAAGCTGGATGAGATAGCGCAAACGGCAGCTTTGGCTACGCCGGTGCCGGGGGGCGTGGGAAGCGTCACTACCTCTGTGCTTGCAAAGCACCTGCTGAGGGCCGCAAAAATGTCTGGAAAATGTTAACTTTTTCTGTTTTTTGGCCGATAAATATGATAAGATAGAGATAGGAAACAAGAGAAATCATGAGGGGCATGGATGCCGAAATGATAAGCGTGTAATATGATACAAGGAGGTAGCGCGTATGAGCATTACGATTCAGGCAAAAACAGATTATTCTTTTTTATTTTCCAGTCTGGGAAGCGGAGCTGCCGGTGTGGCGGGCAGTACCTTTCTGCTCGATTATGCCAGCATTAAAAACGGCAGCTATCTCAAGCTGATGAAAGCCTATTATGCCGAGGATGCCAATGACACAGTGAAATCACTGGTAAACAGTGATGCGACGGGAAAGGCAGATTCCAAGACCCTGGCCAGGGTGCAGACTGCGGCCGATGCGCTGAAGGAATCAGCAGATGCCCTGCTGGAAAAGGGCAGCGATTCTGTGTTCACCAAAAAGGATATTGCTACGGTGGATGAAAACGGTGTGGAAAGCACCCAGAAGGGATACGATACCGAAAGCATTTACAAGGCGGTAAACAGCTTTGTGACAAATTTTAACGCTGTCGTAGATGCGGTGAATGATTCTGGAAGCGAAAGCATTACCAAACGTGCTGAGAGCATGGTGAATGCCACCATCAGCAATCTGAAGCTGTTGAATAAGATAGGGATTACGTTAAACGATGACAGCACGCTGTCCCTTGATAAGGATACCTTTATGGAGGCGGATATGACTACGGTAAAAAGCCTTTTTGGTGAAAACGGGTCCTATGGGTACAGGGTGTCGGCGCAGTCCTCCTTAATTGGTTATGCGGCGGACAGAGAGGCGAACCGGACGAATACCTATACCTTTACAGGAGGCTACAGCAGCCTCTATAATGCAGGCAGTTTGTTTAACGGCTACTTTTAACGGCGGCAGATTATGACTAAACTGTTACGAAAATAAAAAAAATAAAAAAAATAGCAAAAATTCTATTGACATTTGGCAGGAAAACATATAAAATATGACTTGTTCGCAGGAATGGCGGAATTGGCAGACGCGCACGGTTCAGGTCCGTGTGGTAGCAATACCATGAGAGTTCAAGTCTCTTTTCCTGCATGACAAGAGAGTGTTAAGTATATGCTTAGCACTCTTTTTTTCAATGTACCATTTGGGTATAATGTGCCTAAATGGTGCATTGGGGCTGGAGGCAGGCGGTTTCCGAGAGGGGAGCACGCAGATTTTTTCAAATCATGGAGGAAGGTGTTTAATGGAAAAAGGGGTGCGCAGAGATTGGTACAAACTGGATTTGTCCGCCATTGTTTATCCTACCCTGCAGAGACGGGATTTCTCATCCGTATACCGTTTGTCCGTGCTTTTAAAGGAGGAGATTGATCCCAGGGTGCTGCAGCAGGCTGTGGATATGACCCTTCCCAGATTTCCCACCTATAAAGCTGCTATACGAAAAGGTCTGTTCTGGCGGTACTTAGAGCCAAACAACAGGCCGGGGCCTTTTGTGCAGGAGGACGTAAAAAATCCCTGTCAGCCTATGTATTTTAAGGCCAATAATCGATATCTGGTGAAGGTTTATTATTATAGGAACCGGATTGCCCTGGAGGCCCATCACAGTCTGGGAGACGGAACCGGCGGTATGTGCGTGCTGCAGACGCTGGTGGCAGTGTACTTAAGGCTCCTGGGACATGAAGAGATTGAAAACGGAGGCTTTGTGCTGGATATTGGTGAAGAACCCGATCCGGAGGAGCTGGAAGACGCTTATATGCGCTACGCCAACGCAAAGGTGCGTCCTCCCAGGCCGGGAGAGAAAACATACCGGGTGAGGGGCACAAAGGAGCCCTTCTATACGCTTAATATTATTGACGGCATCATGTCCGTGTCCCAGGTGATGGCAGTTGCAAAGAAATACAATGCCACCATAACGGAATATCTCAATGCGGTGCTGCTGTACGCGCTTTTGACAAAGCAGGAAAAAGACTGGCATCTTCGCCTGCGTCCGGTGAAGATAGCAATGCCGGTAAATCTCAGGCGCTTTTTCCCCTCAAAGACACTTCGGAATTTTATTACCATGATCTATCCGGGAGTGGATCCAAGGCTTGGGGACTATACCTTTGAGGAAATTGTAACCCAGGTGCACAATTATATGCGGTATTATCTGAATGAAAAATTTTTAAGGGGAGACATTACAACAAACGCTGCAACCCAGAAAAATCCGCTGATCAGGGTGGTGCCGCTGTTTATCAAGGATTTTGTGGTGCGGATGTTCTATACAAAGGTGCAGGACAAAAATTCTTCCGCGGGGCTGACCAATATGGGAGCCATAAAGGTGCCGGAGGGAATGAAGCCTTATATTGAGCGCTTTGATATCTATATGGGACAGCCATTTTCCTCCAGGACAAACTGCGCCGTAGTCAGCTTTGATGACATTCTGACCATCAACTTTGCAAGCAGTATCATTGAGGCGGATGTGGAGCGGTATTTTTTCCGCAAGCTGGTTTCGGACGGCATTCATGTAAAAATAGAGAGCAACCGTGAGATAACGGAGGAGTAGCGGGAAGCGTTATTGAAAGGAAACAGCGCATAAAAGGCGCGGAAAGGGATAGTATGTCATATTGTGTGAATTGTGGTGTGGAATTGGACCCTTCGGCAAAAAATTGTCCGCTTTGTAATACGCCGGTGATCAATCCGTCAGATCTTAAGACCAGGCAGCAGCCGACACCTTTTCCCAGGGACAGGGGACAGGTGGAGACTGTGAAGAGAAAGGATTTGGGTATTCTGCTCTCCACGGTGGTTTTGGCTACGGCTGTCACCTGCGGCATTCTCAACGCCTTTGTATTTCAGGGAACCCTCTGGTCTCTGGCAGTGATCGGCGTATGTGTTATTCTGTGGGTGATCATGATACCGGTAGTGATTTATACCAAGCAGTCCATATATGTCTCTTTGCTGTTTGACGGGGCGGCGGTGATGGTATATCTGTATATGATTGCCTATATGATACAGCAGGATGATTGGTTTTACGGGCTGGGAATGCCCATCGTTTTGTGGGTCACCTTTCTTTCCGAGTGCTTTGTGCTCTGTGTAAGGAAGCTTCCCCGATCTTTTCTTACAGTGGCCCTTTATCTTTTTACGGCCCTTGCGCTGCTGTGTCTGGGACTGGAATTTTTGATTGATCTTTATCTGGATGGGCAGGCGGCGTTTCAATGGTCGGCCATTGTGGCTACGGTCTGCGTCATTGTGGATATTGCCATCATTACGCTGCTGTCCCGCAGAAGGCTGCGCAATGAGGTGAGAAGAAGACTGCATTTTTAAGGAAGGCTGACAGCAGGTTTAGGAGAAAGAATTATGGACAAGGAAAGCAAAAGAAACCAGAATCTCATGCAGCTGATCAAACGGGTGCATGGCCTGGTGGAAAACAGTGATATTGAAAAGCATAGACAGTCTCAGGATCATATTGGAGCTATTTTGGGGAATACAAAGGATATCTGCTACAAAGAGGTAGATATTGACGGCATGTACGGCGAGTGGGTAAGCGTCAACAGACCCCATATGAAAAAATATGTGATTCTCCATTGTCATGGCGGCGGATATTCCACTGGAAGCAGTATGTATGCAAGAACGCTGACCGCAAAGCTTGCGTCGATCGTATCCATGGATGTACTGTGCTTTGACTACCGTCTTGCACCGGAGCATCCTTATCCTGCGGCCCTGGAGGACGCCATGAAGGCATGGAATTATCTCATGCTTCTTGGGTACGGGGCGAGAGATATTATTGTCACAGGGGATTCTGCCGGGGGAAATCTTGCCCTTTCCCTGACCCTTAAGCTGAAGCAGGAAAATAGAATGCTCCCAAGAGGCCTGGTGCTTCTCTCCCCCTGGACGGACCTCACCTCATCGGGGGAATCCTTTGTATCCAAAGCGGAACTTGACCCTGTGTTGGACAAGGCGTATATTGACCGCATGGTTTTGGCCTACGCGGACAAGAGGAACCTGGAGGATCCCTTGATCTCTCCTCTGTTCGGGGATTTTCAGAGCTTTCCGCCCACTTATATCCAGGTGGGGGAAAACGAAATCCTGTTAAGCGACGCCCTGCGGCTTTATGAGGCCATGGGGAAGGCGGGCGTATTTGTGAAGCTGGACCGCTTTCCGGGTATGTGGCATGTGTTCCAGATGTCTCCTTTTAAGACGGCTTATGAGGCCATGGAAAAAAATGCGGAGTTTATTTTCGAGATATGCAGGTAGAATAAAGGAATTTCCCATAGTGTGGAGAATATATAAATTAGGAGTATGTTGTAATGTGATTGGGTTTCTTGTAAAGAGAGGCGGACATGACAATTAGAGAAAGCTTGGAACAGTGGGAAAAGGATTATTTGAGTCCTTACGCATCCTTAAGTATGAATTCTAAAGGCAGGCTAAAGCCGGAGGAGCAGTGCGATATCCGGCCTGTTTTTCAGAGAGACAGGGACAGAATCATACACTGTAAGGCCTTTCGAAGGCTGAAGGATAAGACACAGGTATTTTTGACGCCGGAGGGAGATCACTATCGCACCAGACTGACCCATACTCTGGAGGTTTCTCAAAATGCCCGTACTATTGCAAAGGCGCTGAAGCTGAATGAGGAGCTTGTGGAGGCCATTGCCCTGGGACATGATTTGGGACATACCCCCTTTGGACATGCGGGAGAGCGGGCGTTAAACCGGGTGTGTCCTTTCGGCTTTGAACACAGTGAGCAGAGCGTGCGCACGGTGGACAGGCTGGAGAAGGGAGGCCTGGGGTTAAATCTGACTTATGAGGTGCGGGACGGCATCCGAAACCACCAGACCATCGGAAAGCCTCACACGCTGGAGGGAAAAGTGGTGCGTCTTTCGGATAAGATCGCCTATATTCATCACGACATGGACGATGCCGTCAGGGCCGGAATCTTGAAGGAAAGCGATGTGCCTAAGGAGATTGCGGACGTTGTGGGAAAGACCACAGGAGAGCGTCTGGATCATTTTATACACGACATTGTCACTGCCAGCATGGGCAAAAATGACATATTGATGTCGGAGCCGGTTGGGGAGGCTATGCGAAAGATCAGGCAGTTTATGTTTGAGAGAGTCTATCAGAATCCTGAAGCCAAAAGCGAGGAGGGAAAGGCCGAGATGCTGATGGAAACATTATATTATCACTATTTGAAGCATATAGATGATCTGCCGGAGGAATTTTTAAATCTGATATCGGAGGGAGAGCCCAGAGAAAAGGTGGTATGCGACTATGTAGGGGCGATGAGCGACCGCTTTGCCATAGCGCAGTATGAAGAGATCTATATACCAAAGTCCTGGCATATATAAAACAAAAGCACGGCTTTAAGAAAGGATTTACATAAAGCGCGGCTTCATGGGAGTAATGAAATGTATTATTCTGAGGAGATTGTGGAAGAAGTCAGAATGAGAAACGACATCGTGGATGTGGTGTCGGGATATGTAAAGCTTCAAAAAAAGGGCAGCAGTTATTGGGGGCTGTGTCCCTTTCATAACGAGAAATCCCCCTCCTTTTCCGTATCGGATACCAGGCAGATGTATCACTGCTTTGGCTGTGGGGCAGGTGGAAATGTGTTTACCTTTCTCATGAAATATGAGAATTATTCCTTTCCGGAGGCAGTGAGGGCTCTGGCGGAGCGGGCCGGAGTGGCCTTGCCGGAGCCGGAATATTCGGAAGAGGCAAGAAGAAGAGAGAACAGGCGCGCCAGACTTTTGGAGGTGTGCAAGGAGGCAGCCACCTATTTTTATTTTATGCTTCGAAGCCCCCAGGGAGCCACGGGCCTTCAATACCTGAAGAAGCGTGAGCTGACCGATGAGACCATGAAAAAATTTGGATTGGGCTATGCGGGCAAAAATGGAGCGCAGCTTGTGGAGTACCTGCGTAAAAAGGGCTTTGAGGATCAGCTGATCAAGGAGGCGGGTCTTGCTAATTTTTCGGAGAGGCACGGTCTTTTAAGCCAGTTTTGGAACAGGGTCATGTTTCCCATACAAGACATTAATCACCGGGTAATCGGCTTTGGGGGCCGTGTTATGGGGGAGGGAGAGCCTAAATATCTCAATTCTCCAGAGACTCCCATATTTGATAAGAGACGCAATCTGTACGGTTTAAATTTTGCCCGCAGGGCAGGAAGCGGCAACCTGATTCTTTGTGAGGGTTATATGGATGTAATCGCCATGCACCAGGCCGGGTTTACTCAGGCAGTGGCGTCTCTTGGCACAGCGTTCACTTCAGAACAGGCTTCCCTGCTGCGGCGCTATACAGACAATGTGCTGCTTGCCTATGACAGCGACGGCGCCGGAGTGAAGGCTGCCCTTCGTGGCATCGGCATTCTGCGGGAAGCGGGGCTTACAGCCAGAGTGATTGACATGCGGCCTTATAAGGACCCGGATGAGTTTATGAAGAATCTGGGGAAGGAGGCATTTGGGGAACGCATTGCAAAGGCGGAAAACAGCTTTTTCTTTGAAATACGGATTTTGGAAGCTGGTTATGATATGGAGGACCCGGAATCCAAGACAAGGTTTCACCGGGAGATCGCAAGGAAGCTTTGTGAGTTTAAGGAGGAAGTGGAGAGAGAAAATTATCTGCAGGCGGTGGCAGACAAGTATCATATCGGGGCGGAGCAGCTGCGCAGACTGGTGCTGTCCGCCGCAGTGGCCACAGGAGGCGCAGAGCCCGCAAGGAGACCCAGGACCACCGCTTCCCGCAAAAGCAGCCCTGAAGAAGGAGCAAAGAAATCCCAGCGGCTTTTAATTACTTGGATTACGGACGAGCCTTCCCTTTATGAAAAAATCAAAGGGTATATTACGCCGGAGGATTTTACGGAGGAGCTGTACAGAAGGGTGGCCGAGAGGCTGTTTTTGGACCTGGAGAAGGGGGAGCTTCGGCCTGCCGGCATTATCAGCATGTTTGAGGAGGAAAATGACCAGCGGGAGGCGGCGGCTCTTTTTAACACCAGTCTGCCAAAGCTGGAGACAAAGCAGGAGAAGGAAAAGGCGTTTCATGACATTGTGTTTTCGGTAAAGAAAAACAGCTATGAATACTATACGGCCAGGCTGGGGGCGGATATGACAGCCCTGAATCAGGTAATTGCTGGAAAAAAAGCCCTGGAAGAGCTGGCAAAAACGCATATTTCCCTGGATTAAGGTTAAGAATAAAAAAAGCCACAGACAATTACAAAGGAAGTAAATTTCCCAGGAAGGAAGGAACGAACAACATGGATGAAAACACACAGGCAAAATTTGACGAGAAGGTAAAAGAGCTTCTGAATATGGCGAAGAAGAAAAAGAACGTTCTCGAATATCAGGAGATCAGTGATTTCTTTGCGGATATGCCGCTGGAAGAGGAGCAGTTTGAAAAAATTCTGGAGGTACTTGAGCAGAATAATGTGGATGTTCTGCGCATCACAGAAGAGGACGATGTGGACGATGAGGAGATCATACTCACGGAGGACGACGAGGTGGATGTGGAAAACATCGACCTTTCGGTTCCCGACGGCGTCAGCATCGAGGACCCTGTCCGCATGTATCTGAAGGAAATCGGCAAGGTGCCTCTTTTGAGTGCGGAGGAGGAAATAGAGCTGGCAAAGCGGATGGAGCTGGGGGACCAGGAGGCCAAAAAGCGTTTGGCAGAGGCAAACTTACGTCTGGTGGTGAGCATTGCCAAAAGGTATGTGGGCCGGGGGATGCTGTTTCTTGATTTGATTCAGGAGGGCAACCTGGGTCTGATTAAGGCTGTGGAAAAATTTGATTACCGCAAGGGCTATAAATTTTCCACCTATGCAACCTGGTGGATTCGCCAGGCCATTACCAGGGCCATCGCAGATCAGGCGCGGACCATACGGATTCCGGTTCACATGGTGGAGACCATAAATAAGCTGATCCGGGTCAGCAGACAGCTTCTGCAGGAGCTTGGAAGAGAGCCTTCCCCGGAGGAAATTGCCCAGGAAATGAATATGCCTGTGGAGCGGGTGAGGGAGATTTTAAAAATCAGCCAGGAGCCTGTTTCTCTGGAGACGCCCATCGGCGAGGAGGAGGACAGCCACCTGGGCGATTTCATACAGGACGATAATGTGCCGGTTCCCTCGGATGCAGCGGCCTTTACCTTGTTAAAGGAGCAGCTGGTGGAGGTTTTGGGAACTCTCACAGAGAGAGAACAAAAGGTGCTGCGTCTGCGGTTTGGACTGGACGACGGGAGAGCCCGCACTCTTGAAGAGGTGGGAAAGGAATTTAACGTGACCCGTGAGCGTATCCGTCAGATAGAAGCCAAGGCTCTTCGAAAGCTGCGTCATCCCAGCCGCAGCCGGAAGCTGAAGGATTATCTGGATTGATGAAGGTTGTACTCTCCCGCAGGCTGCAGGCTCTGGCCGATATGGTGACTTTGGGGAACCGGGTGGCGGATGTGGGATGTGACCATGGTTTTTTGTCCATCTATCTTGTGCAGAATCAGATCAGTCCCCGGGTTTTGGCAATGGATGTGAGAGAAGGACCCCTGTCCAGGGCAAAGGAACACATCGCCAGGTGCAGGCTGGGAAGCTACATAGAGACCCGTCTTTCCGACGGGCTTAGTGCATATGAAGGGGGAGAAGCCCAGACGCTTGTGTGTGCAGGCATGGGAGGACGGGTGATGACAAGAATCCTTGCCTCGCAGGAAGAGAAAGCAAAAAGTTTTTCGGAGCTGATTTTGCAGCCCCAGTCGGAGATTCCCCAGTTTCGCAGATTTTTACAGAGCGGGGGATATAAAATACAGGAAGAGAATATATTGTGTGAAGAGGGAAAATATTATTTTATGATGAAAGCCGTCTACACAGGACAGGAGATCAATCATCAGAGTGAGCTCTTTTTGGAATTTGGGGAAAAGCTTTTAGAGGACAGAAATCCGGTACTCAGGGAATATCTGGAATACCGGCTGAAAACCACCCTGGAGATAGAAAAGGAGCTGAATTTCGGGGAAAAGGACAGAGCAAAGGAGCGTTTGTGCCAGGTGAGGCAGGAGCGGAAGCGCCTTCTGGAGGCACTGTCATATTGGGAGTAAGTATGACTGAAAGGGCAGGAAGAAAAATGATTACGGTAACGATAAAGGGTGAGAAGAAACAATTTCCCCAGGGAACAACCTATGAGACTGTGGCAGCGCCTTATCAGGAGGCATATGACAATATGATTGCAGTGGTATCGGTGAACGGCAAAATTCGTGAGCTGTTTAAGAAGCTCACAAAAGACTGTATCATTGATTTCTTTACCCTGCGGGACGATGTGGGATACAAGACCTATGTGCGCACTGCCACCATGCTGTTTTTAAAAGGCATATACGATGTGTTTGGCAGTAAGGCAGCCCAGGGAAGCCGGGTGGAGTTTGCCATAGGACATGGCTCTTATATCAGAGCGGGAGAAGGCGTCTTGGTCTCAGCGGAAAGTGCAAAGCAGATCGAGGATAGAATGTGGCAGCTGGTGGAACAGAAAACACCGTTCTACAAGCGCCTGTACTCTCTTGATGACGCCATGGAGCTGTTTCGCACACAGGGCATGAGGGACAAGGAAAAGCTGTTTCGGTACAGAAGAAGCTCCTTTGTAAATATCTATGAAATAGAAGGCTATTATGATTATTATTATGGATACATGCTGCCCAATGCAGGCTATGTGAAGTGGTTTGATGTGATACCCTATGATGAAGGCTTTATGCTGCTTCTGCCTTCTAAAAAGAACCCTTCTGTAGTGGAGCCTTTTACGGAACGCAAAAAGCTGTTTGCAACTCTGAAGGAGTCTGAGGAATGGGGAAGAAAGGTGGGCATTGAGACAGTTGGGGATTTGAATGATCAGATCTGCAGCGGTTCCTTAAGCGAGCTGATTTTGGTGCAGGAGGCCCAGCAGGAGCGCAAGATCGGCGAGATTGCCAAGGAAATCGTAAGCAGAGGGAATGTGAAGTTTGTTATGATTGCAGGCCCTTCCTCCTCGGGCAAAACCAGTTTTTCCCACAGACTGTCCATACAGCTTCGCACGCTTGGGAAAGTGCCCCATCCCATCGCCTTGGACGACTACTTTGTGGACCGGGAATTCACGCCCAGAGACGAAAAGGGAGATTACAACTTTGAATGTCTTGAGGCCATTGACATTAAGAAATTTAATGAGGATATGTGCAGACTGCTCAAGGGAGAGAGGCTGGAGCTTCCCACCTTTAATTTTAAAACCGGAAAAAGAGAATATAACGGGAAATATAAGAAACTGGGCCCTGACGACATTTTGGTCATTGAGGGAATCCATGGGCTGAATGAAAAGACATCCTACGCCCTTCCTGAGGAAAGCAAGTATAAAATTTATATCAGCGCGCTCACCAATATCAATATTGACGAGCACAACCGGATTCCCACTACGGACGGAAGGCTGCTGCGCCGTCTGGTGCGGGATGCCAGAACCAGAGGAGCGGATGCCAAAAGAACCATTTCTATGTGGCCGTCGGTGAGAAGAGGGGAGGAGGAAAATATTTTCCCCTATCAGGAGGATGCAGATGCTATGTTTAACTCGGTGCTAATCTATGAGCTGGCAGTTTTGAAGCAGTTTGCAGAACCCTTGCTTTTTCAGATATCCAAGGAGGATAAGGAGTATCATGAGGCGAAGAGGCTGCTTAAGTTTTTAGACTATTTTCTGGGTGTGACCAGCGAAAGTCTCCCCAACAATTCTATCTGCAGGGAATTTGTGGGCGGCAGCTGTTTTCAGGTTTAGGACGAGAAAATCATAAGCATAGGGGGAAAGATACCAATGAGAGAATGCAGAGAACAAAACCGAAAGGAAGCCAGAGAAAAGCTGGTTGTTTTAGCCAATTGGATTGTGCGGATCTGTGGGGCTGCCATATTTTTGTTTTTGACCTGGTATTCCCTTCGGTATACCCAGTACATGAATCCGGGAGGAGATGAAATACCTGTGAATGTGCGGGATTCCATGAGCAGGAACCTGCTGGTTCTGCTGCTTGCAGGGGCTTTTCTTGTCTTTTTGGCTCAGATGGAAAACCGTTTTTCGCAGCAGGTGAAAAATAGGATCAAACAGGCCGCGCTTGCCTTATCCCTGCTCTGGACCGGAGGATGGAGTCTTTGGTGGATTACCTGTGCGGAGAGAATTCCAACGGGAGATCAGGCCTTCATCTATGGAGGCGCTTCCTACTTTCTGGAGGGGAACTATGATTTCCTGGGCCAGGGAGGCTATTGCGATATGTATCCCCATCAACTGGCGCTGATTGCGCTGATGGAGCTGCTTTTTGTTTTTGTGGGGACATATAATTATTTTGCCTTTCAGGTGATCTGCGCTTTTCTTGCGGTGGGCATTGTCTTTTTAGGCGGCCGGATTGTGGAAGAGATTGTGGACCAGATGAGTGTTTTGGTGTTTTACTGTGCCACTATGCTGGGATGCCTGCCTCTGATTTTTTATACCAGCTGGGTGTACGGAGATATCCCCAGCATCTTTTTCTCCCTGCTGGCGGCATGGGCCCTTCTGCGGTATGGAAAAAAATCTCATGGGGGCTATCTGGCGCTGTGTGTCTTTTCTCTGACCATGGGGATTTTGGTGCGAAAAAATTCTTTGATTCTTCTCATTGCTTTTTGTCTGGTGTCCCTTGTATGGGCCTTTTACTGCAAGGATAAGAAACTGCTGAAGGCAGCTGCCCTGGCGGTTTTGCTGCCTTGGCTGCTTTATATGGGAATTTACAAAATGTATGAGCTTCGTTCCGGCTATGAGCATTCCAAAGGGTTGCCTGTGCTTTCCTGGGTTTCCATGGGACTGCAGGAAAACAACGGCAAGTATGGCTGGTATTTTGACTATCCCAGAAGGATTTATTATGAGAATGATTGTGACAGGGATATCACGGAAGAAGTGGTAAAGCAGCATATTGAAGAAAGGCTTGGGGTGTTTCGGTCCGATCCTTCCTATACATGGACTTTCTTTCGAGAAAAGCTGCTGTCTCAGTGGAATGAACCCTTGTATCAGTCCCTCTATTTCAATACCCAGTACACAGAGGGCTATGAACCGTCTGTGGACTCTCTGGCGGCAAAGCTTGGGGGAGAATATTTTATGAAGGTGCTTTGGGTTTGTGACAGGCTGCAGTTTGTTGTGTATTTCGGCATGCTTTTATACTTTGTCCTTGCTGTCAGGCCAAAAAGCAATCTTTTGCAGCATCTGCTGGCGGTGATGATGATAGGAGGCTTTTTGTTCAGCATTTTCTGGGAGGCGAAGGCAAGATATGTGCTGCCCTATTATGTCACAATGTTTTCTTTTTCGGCAGTGGGATACTGGCAGCTTATGGAGCAGATATTCGGCATGATAAGGGGCAGATGGCGTAAGGATAAAGATAATATCATTAAATTCAGGAAGGCGGCATAGTTCAGGTATCATTTTTTCCTTGCGAAATGTACCGTGGCAGGATATAATCATTGACAGGTAAGTAGGACAAATAATCGCGGCTGCATTTTGAGCAGGTGAGGAAAGTCCGGGCTTCACAGGGCAGGATGCCAGATAACGTCTGGTGGAGGCGACTCCAAGGCTAGTGCAACAGAAATATACCGCCGGAACCGTTTCTTTGAGGCGGCGTCCGGTGAGGGTGGAAAGGCAGTGTAAGAGACTACCGTCCGTCTGGCAACAGGCGGAGCCATGTAAACCCCATCCGAAGCAAGACCAAAAGGAAAGCGACAGGCTTGCCCGGCCTGCTTTCAGGTAGGTCGCTTGATGCGGCTGGCGACAGCCGTACTAGATAGATGATTATTCGCGACATAACCCGGCTTATCGTCCTGCTTACCCCCAAAAAGCCAGGGAGGTGCGCGTGATAAAAAAAGGCATGATTGTTTTGGCGGGGGCATTTCTTTTGGCCGCCGCAATATTTTTTTTTCAGAGATTTTATGTGGAAGAGGAAGGGAAGGCTTACGGGGAGAGCAATCCGGCTAAGGAGAGTGTGCTTCCACAGGCTTCCCGGATTTTTTCGGAAAATCCCGAGGAAGAAAATCTGGCCGGAATGCTGCAGGAGGCGGCTTCTGGCATGATGGTGCAGGTTCTGGCCAGGGAAAGCGGGGGCAGCGGTATTCTCTATAATGGAGACGAAAATAAACTGACGGTGTTGACGGCGGCTCATGTGCTTGGAGAGGAGAATGAGAGTGTATGGGTGGTATTTGCCGACGGATGGGCTGTGGAATGCCAGGTATATGAAAAGACGGCGGATGCTGACCTGGCTTTTTTATCTGTACCGGTTTCAGATATTCCAAAGGAGCATCTGAAAACCTATTGCCGCGCGGCGGTGGATAAGGAAAGCTATGATTCCCTTGAGACGGGAGACGGCGTGATTGTAATGGGCTCTTACGGGGGGCCCGGCGAAAACGCCTATGAGGGAACGCTTCAGGAGACATGGGTCTATCTGGAGGATTTCTCTCAATATATGATGCTCATAAAAGCTCCCGCCGTACAGGGAATGTCCGGGGGAGGGGTGTTTGATCTAAACGGGCATTTCATCGGCCTTTTGTGCGGAGGGAATGAAAATGGAGAGCTTGCGGCGCTGCCTCTTACTTTGATTGAGGCGGAATATGAAGAACAAAATTAGAGAACCTGCAGGGGGAGGAAGAAAGCTTCTCTCTGCAGGTTCTTTGCTGGGGCGGGACCGTCCTTTTATTCCATAAAACTGGAAAAATCCTGAATATGACATTCCGCCAGATTGGAACAGATATAATAGCCCTTGCGCCATTTTGCGGGGGAACACCCAACGTGGTTTTTGAAGGTGCGGATGAAGTTGGTGTAATCGTTGAAACCGCAGGCCTCGGCGGTTTCCGTGACGGAAAGGCCGTTTTCCAGAAACTGTTTCGCTAGAGTGAGCTTTTTAGTGAGGATATATTGCTTCAGGGTGATTCCTGTCTGGCGCACAAATTGAGAGCAGATGTAATTTTCCGTATAGGAATAGGCTTGGGCAAGCTTGGAAATTTTTAAATCCTCGTTTATGTGGGAGTCCACATAGGTGATGATATCACTGACCAGTTTGGTGAAACGGATGGGCTTTACGGAGGTGCCAAAGGCATAAAGCCGGTTTACCATCACCAGAATCTGAATCAGGCAGGCCACGGAAAGCACGTCCTCTCCGTAGTGGGTGGAACGCCAGTAGGGGCGGAACTGAATGGCCAGATCAATAAATTTCAGGATATCCTCCTCCAGCTGCAGCAGATTTCCCACATCAGTGGGGCGGTTATGGAAGCAGGATAACAGGTTTGTGTTGGGAGTACAGTAGGTGCGCACAAGGTTTGGATCAAAGTGGATGGCGACTCGCTTGTAGGAATGGCGGGAGTTGTTCAGGGAAAGATGAAGGTCATGGCTGTTTAAGAGCACAAGGGTGCCAAAGGGGACCTCATACTTGTGGGAGTTAATCAGCATGGAAATATCATCGTTCAGGATTAAAAGCAGCTCGTATTTGTAATGGGAACGATAAGTTTTGTCCTCAGGAGACATGGAATTCATAAAATTACATTCTATTGCGTAATCAATGGAAGAAGTTGCCACGATTTTTTCCTCCTTTTTTGAAGAATTTATAAAAAATATGTTGTATAATGTCAGTATAATGAAATATTATAAAAAACGCAAGTTATAAAGTTAAAAACGCTGAGAATTGGCGATATTCAAACAGTATAATAGAACTTGTCACCAATGTGAAAGACTTATGCAAAAGGAGGTTACACTTTATGAAAAAGGGACAAAAGAAATTTTTGGCGATTTTATGCAGTGTCGGTCTATGTCTGGCAATGGCCGGATGCGGCAGTAATGGAGAAACAACGCAGAGCAGTGAGTCCGCTGCGTCACAGACCCAGACCCAGGAGAGCACGCAGGCGGCAGAGAGCACGGAGAGCACACAAAATGGCGATTCTGCTTCAGGGGAAACGGTTACCCTGGATGTGTGGTGCTGGTCGCCCAATGAGGATCTTCTGCAGACAGGCGTTGACATGTACAATGAGCTTGGGCATAATGTGGAGCTCAATGTAACGATTCTGGCTTTGGCTGATGTGCGGACCAGAATTACCACCATTGCGAATTCCGGGGATTATTCACAGCTTCCTGACATTATTTTGATGCAGGATACCTCTATTCCCATGCTGGTAAGATCTTATCCGGATGTGTTCCATTCTCTGGCGGATTCGGGCATCAATACGGATGATTATGACCAGTCCAAGATAGCGTGGTGTTCCTATAACGGAGAGCTGTATGCCGTTCCCTTTGACTCGGGTGTGGGCGTTGCGTGCTATAGAACCGATTATCTGGAGCAGGCGGGCTATACCATAGACGATTTGTGGGATATTACATGGAGCGAATTCCAGGCAATCGGCGAGGACGTGCTGGAACAGACAGGGCATCCTCTGCTGTCTACAGCTTCCGACGCTACGCTCTTAACCATGATGCTGAATTCTACCGGAGAAAGCTATTTTGATGAAGAAGGAAATGTAAATCTGAACAATAATGAGACCCTGTTTACGATTTTTGAAAGATTCCGGGATATGGCAGACAGTGGAACGATCCAGGTGGTTACCAACTGGGATGAGTATATGAGCTCCTTAAATGCCGGTTCCAGTGCAGGCACGATCAACGGTATGTGGATTTTGAACTCTGTGAAGCAGGCTCCCGATCAGTCCGGGAATTGGGGAATTGCAAACCTTCCCTCCGTGGACGGTATAGAGGGCGCTACCAATTATGCGGCAAGCGGCGGCAGCAGCTGGATGATCACAAGCAACTGCAGCGATTATGAGACGGCTTTGGATCTTTTGACTACAGTGATGGGCGGAGAGCTGAGCGATGCGTTTTATCAGGACATCCTTTTGGACTCCAATTATATCGCAGGTTATCTTCCCACTGCGGGAAATGAAGAAATCTATAATACGCCGGATGATTTCTTCAACGGAGATACCATTTATGCAACCTTGGGACAGTTTGTGGACCAGCTTCCTGCAAGCAATACCAGCTCTGCCTATGATGAGACGATAAACGCCGTAGCCACGGCACTGACCAATGTGCTCAACGGCGCTGATATACAGTCGGAGCTGGACAATGCACAGTCCACTGTGGATTTTGCCATGGGAAATTGACGGACTTAAGCAACGGAAATTTTATGCAGAGGGCATCGAAAGGTGCCCTCAAAATATAGCATTCCTGCGCTGTGCTTCGGAATGGAGATAAATATGAAGAAGATGACAAACACAAAGAGACATGCCATAGTCGGATGGCTTTTTTTGCTTCCGGCTGCGCTTTTAATCTGCTTTATGAGCTTCCGCCCTATTTTTCAGGCTTTTTTGACATCCCTGAAAACAGGGATCGGCAATCAGATGACCTTTACGGGGATTTCAAATTATGCCAGATTGTTGGAGGATAAGACGCTTCTGACGGCTGTAACCAATACGCTGATTTATATGATCCAGATTCCCATCATGCTGGGACTGGCCCTGTGGCTGGCAACGCTCCTAAACAGGAAGGGACTAAAATGCAAAGGGCTGTTTCGGGTTTTGCTGTTTCTGCCCTGCGCCACGGCATCGGTTTCCTACTCTTTGATTTTCCGCATTATGTTTGCTTACAACGGAATGATTAATACCTTTTTGGTATCTGCCGGCATTCTGGATACGGGATACAATTTTTTCGGAAATCCCTGGTCGGCGAGGTTTATCATTCTGCTGGCGCTTGTCTGGCGGTGGACGGGCTATAACATGGTTTTTTTGTCCGCAGCCTTGCAGAATATTGATGAAAGCATATATGAATCGGCGGTTTTTGGCGGGGCCCCGGGGCTTCAGAAATTTTTTTAAATCACCACTCCCCCGATAAAACCCACACTGATTCTGCTTTGCATTATGACGGTAAACGGAACCATTCAGCTGTATGACGAATCGGTGAACTTAACGGGAGGAGGACCGGCTAACTCCACTTTGTCCATATCCCATTATATTTATAATCTGTCCTTTGCGTATACTCCCAATTTCGGATATGCTACAGCCATCTCCTTTGTGATCTTTGTGGTGGTTGCGGTATTGTCCCTGATTCAGATGAAGGTAGGTGACAAACGTGAATAAAAGAAAGCTTGCGGGAACCTATGTGGTGCTGATTATTGCAGTAATCTTTTCTGTGTTTCCCATATACTGGATGTTTGTGTCCGCTACAAATACCCACGCCCAGATTATCACGGGAAGACTTTTGCCGGGAAGCAATCTGCTCACAAATTTGAAAAACCTGCTGGAGGCCAAGAATATTGGAACGGCAATGGTCAATTCCTTTAAATATTCCATTACCCAGACGGTGCTTGCGCTGCTCGTAAG
>NZ_CEWDFQ010000008.1:0-22899 GCF_982438285.1 Acetatifactor sp.
GTGGCTGGTCACCCTTATTTTGGTTATTACGCCCAGCTTCTGATACCAGAGAGCGAGTTTCGCAATTACCTATCTTACAGAAAATATTGTGAGAGGAATGGGGAGTATTGCAGCTATGAATATTGACGTGATTATTCCTGTGTATAAGCCTACAGAAGCGCTTTTTGATCTGCTGGAGGGGCTTAAGGGGCAGACAGTGCCTGTGCGGAATATCATTTTGATGAATACGGAACAAAAGTATTTTGAACAGCTGATTTATGGAAAAAGATTTTTTGAGCTGTTTCCAAACGTAAAGGTCTATCATCTCTCCAAGAAGGAATTCGACCATGGTGGAACCAGGAGGAGAGGGGTGCGCAGGTCGGATGGGGATATTTTTGTGATGATGACCCAGGATGCGCTCCCGGCGGACGAGCGGCTGATTGAGGAGCTGACGGCCCATTTAAAGGGACAGGTGGCTGCAGCCTATGCGAGACAGCTTCCGGCTTTGGACTGCCGGGAAACGGAAAAAATATCCAGACTCTTTAACTACCCGCCAAAGTCTCGCATCAAGACGGCGGCTGACCTGCCGGAGCTTGGCATTAAAACCTATTTCTGTTCCAATGTGTGTGCCGCTTACAGGCGTGACATATATGAGGAATTGGGCGGATTTGTAAAGCATACCATTTTTAATGAGGATATGATTTACGCGGCATGCGCAGTGAAGGCAGGCTATGGCATCGCATATGAAGCCGGGGCGAGAGTGATTCATTCCCATAATAACACGAAGCTTGGGGTGCTTAAGAGAAATTTTGATCTGGGGGTATCCCAGGCCCAGCACCCGGAGGTTTTTGCAGAAATTGTCTCTGAGTCGGAGGGAAAGAAGCTGGTGCTTGAGACGCTCAGACAGCTGAAAAAAAAGGGCCTGTTTTGGCAGATGCCGGGATTTTTGGTCCAGTGTGTCTGCAGATATATGGGCTATCTGCTGGGGAAGCATTATGAAAATCTGCCCCGCAGGTGGGTGCTTGCTCTGACTTCAAACAGAGAATATTGGGAAAGATAACAGACAAAGGGCTTGTGGCTGCGCTGCCTGCATAAGCCTGGAATATACAAAGGGCGGCGCAGAAAAGAGGAGAAGTATGTGCGGCATTGTAGGTTATATTGGAGAGAAACAGGCGGCCCCCATTATTTTGGACGGATTGGCACGGCTGGAATACCGGGGTTACGACTCTGCGGGAATGGCTGTATTTGACGGGGAACGGATTGAAACGAAAAAGGCCAAGGGGCGCCTCAAGGTGTTGGAGAATCTGACCAAGGGAGGCTCCACCATGAAGGGCTTTAGCGGCATCGGGCATACCAGGTGGGCCACTCACGGAGCGCCAAACGACATCAACGCTCATCCTCACACCAATAACGGGGGAACCATTGCGGTGGTGCACAATGGAATCATAGAAAATTATATTCCCCTGAAGAAAAAAATGATGGATAAGGGATATGAATTTGTGTCGGAGACGGACACGGAGGTGCTGGCGCATCTGCTGGACTACTATTATAAGGGAAATCCGCTGGAGGCTATTACTAAGGTGCTCCACCGGGTGGAGGGCTCTTACGCTTTGGGAATTTTGTTTGCGGACTACCCGGACGAGATTTATGCGGCCAGGAAGGACAGTCCCCTGATTGTGGGGCAGAATGAGGACGGCTGCTTTATTGCCTCGGATGTGCCTGCCATTTTAAAATACACCCGGAATGTTTATTATATGAACAACCAGGAGGTGGCGGCCCTTAGAAAGGATGGCATCCGGTTCTTTTCCGTGGACGAGGAGGAGCTGGTCAAGGAGCCGGTTTCCATTGACTGGGACGCGGACGCAGCGGAGAAAGCGGGATATGAGCACTTTATGCTGAAGGAGATGTACGAACAGCCAAAGACTGTGTCGGATACCATCTCGCCCCGCATCCGGGATAAGGATATTGTTATTGAAGAGCTGAAGATGACGGATGAGGAAATCAAGGCTCTGAAAAAGATTTATATTGTGGCCTGCGGCTCTGCATACCATGCTGGAGTAACGGCAAAATATGTGCTGGAGGGGCTGGCCCGGATTCCGGTGGAGGTAGACGTAGCCAGTGAATTCCGGTACAGAAATCCCATTCTGGAGGAAAACAGTATGGTGATTGTCATCAGCCAGTCCGGTGAGACAGCGGACAGCCTGGCTGCCTTGCGGGAGGCCAAGGAAAGAGGCTTTCAGGTGCTTGGCATTGTGAATGTAGTGGGAAGCTCCATCGCCAGAGAGGCGGACAGTGTGATGTATACCTGGGCAGGACCGGAGATTGCAGTGGCTACAACCAAGGCCTACAGCGCCCAGCTGGTGACGCTGTACCTGCTGGCCATAAAATTTGCAAGAATCAGAGGCGCTATTGGTAAGAAACAATTTGACGACATGCTTTATGACTTAAGATGCCTGCCGGATCAGATTGAGCTGCTCTTGGGACAAAAGGAAAAGATACAGCACTTTGCAAACCGCTATGTGGGAGCCAGGGAGATTTTCTTTATCGGAAGGGGAATTGATTATGCCATTTCCCTGGAGGGCTCCCTGAAGCTGAAGGAGATTTCTTATATTCATTCCGAGGCATATGCCGCCGGGGAACTGAAGCATGGAACCATCTCCTTAATTGAGAACGGTACTCTGGTGGTGGCCCTTGCCACCCAGCCAGCGCTGTTTCAAAAGACAATCAGCAATATGGTAGAGGTAAAGGCAAGGGGAGCCTTTGTGATGGCAGTGACCAACGAAGGAAACAAGGAGATTGAAAAAGCATCGGATTATGTGATTTATATTCCGGAGACCAATCCTTACTTTTCCAATTCTTTGGCCATTATTCCCTTACAGCTGTTTGCCTATTATGTGGCTGTGGGCAGAGGCTGCGATGTGGATAAGCCAAGAAATCTGGCAAAATCTGTCACAGTGGAATAAAAAAACGATTTCACAGGGGTTTAATAGTTTCATCACAATTTTGTCACAAATCGTGGCTATACTGAGTGCATAAACAAAGAAAACAAAACATCCAGAAAAGAGGTAGTATTTATGTACGACAATGAAATCTATTCCGGCAGCGGCGCCGGCAGTAATACCTCCGGTGTTTACAGCGGAGGAAATGCCGCAGATAGAAACCAAACCTACAACAGCACTCAGTATCAGGGCTATAACGCATACCATACGGGCCCGGGAAATACCTTCCAGGGACAGAATCCGAATCCTGATACAAAAGGGAAAGAGCCCAAGCGCAAAGGGAAAGGGGTTTTCCGCAAGGTGATGATGAGTGTGAGCATGGGGCTGCTCTTTGGCCTGTTCGCAGGGATAGGCTTTTATGCCGTCCACGAGGGAACCGCACAGCTTTCCGCCAATGACAATGTGGTTTTGGAGACCCAGGCGGGAGCTGCTGGAATACAGGACAATACCTCCGGCTCAGGAATCCAGCTTACCAGCACCAACAGTGTCACTGTAGTGGATTCCGATATTTCCTCCGTGGTGGAGGAGGTTATGCCGGCCATGGTGTCCATTGTGAATAATTACACAGAGACGGGAACCAATATTTTTGGCCAGACCTACAGTCAGCCTTTGACCTCAGGCGGCAGCGGCATTATTGTGGCGGAGAGCGAGGAGGAACTGCTGATTGTGACAAACTATCATGTGGTAGAGGATGCAGATGCCCTGACGGTGACCTTCATTGATGATACGGAAGCCCAGGCCAGCATTAAGGGAACGGATTCCGATATGGACCTTGCGGTGATTGCGATTCCTCTGGATTCGCTTTCTGATGAAACCAAGAACAGCATTGCCATTGCAACATTGGGTGACAGCGATTCTCTGAAGCTGGGCGAGCCTGTAATTGCCATCGGTAACGCTCTGGGATATGGACAGTCTGTGACCAGCGGTATTGTAAGCGCCTTGAACCGTGAGATTACCTTGGAGGACGGCTCTACCGGAATCTTTATTCAGACAGATACGGCTATCGACCACGGTAATTCCGGCGGCGCGCTGTTAAATATTAAGGGTGAGGTCATCGGCATCAACTCCAATAAGATCAGCGGAAGCTCTGTGGAGGGTATGGGCTATGCTATTCCTATCAGTTCCGCAAGTCCCATTATCGCAGATCTGATGGAGCGTCAGACCAGAAGCAAGGTGGAGGAAAACGAGGTTGGTTATCTTGGCATCAGTCTTCAGGAGGTAACCTCTCAGATTTCTGCCATGTATAATATGCCTCAGGGCGTCTATGTAGTGGAAACCGAGGACGGTTCTGCTGCAGAGAGAGCAGGTATTATGAGTGGAGATATCATTACCGAATTTGACGGAGAGAGAATCAGCAGCTATTCTGATTTGCAGGATGTACTCCAGTACTATGCTTCAGGCGACACCGCAACGGTGACAGTTATGAGACCGGAAAACGGCCAGTATGTACAGTATGATCTGGAGATTACGCTGGGGAGCAGACCGGCGGACAGCCAGTAACTTCAAAGTAATAGAAGATGCCTTTCCCGGGCAGGCGGTTTTCCGCCTTCCCGGGATTTCTTTTAGAAAAACTTCACTTGTACACCAAAGAAACATTGGTTATAATGGGGATGTATCAGTTAACAGAATAAAAGGAAGGATACGGATACTGAAATGTCAGATGATTTGAATAGAAACGATGAGAAAGAGAAGGAGGAGAGCGGGGAGCTTTCCAGGCATGCCGATGCCTCCAACACCTCAAGAGCGGGAAAGAGCGATAACAGCGAGTACGAGGACGTATGCTTTATCTGCCGCAGACCCGAGAGCAAGACGGGAAAAATGTTCAAGCTGCCAAATAACATCTGTGTGTGCAATGACTGTATGCACAAGACCATGGAGACGGTGAGCCAGTTTGATTATCAGGGAATGCTGAACAATACCCAGCTGCAAAGTGAGCTGGACCGGCTGAATAAGCAGGGAAGCTTCCCCAATATCAGCTTTGTGAATCTTGCAGATCTTCAGGGAGACGGAGGGATTCCCAATAAACAGAAGCTGAAAAAGAAAAAGAAGAAGGAAAATGAGGAGCCGGTGTTAAATATAAAAAATATTCCGCCTCCCCATAAGATCAAGGCCAGCCTGGACGAGTATGTGGTGGGACAGGAGCATGCCAAGAAGGTGATTTCCGTGGCGGTGTACAACCATTATAAGCGCGTTGCCACGGGAACCATGGATGATATCGAAATCGAGAAGTCCAATATGCTGATGATTGGCCCCACCGGCTGCGGCAAGACCTATCTGGTGAAAACCCTGGCAAGGCTTCTTGACGTACCTCTGGCCATTGCAGACGCAACCTCATTGACAGAAGCGGGCTATATCGGCGACGATATCGAGAGCGTGGTGTCAAAGCTCCTTGCGGCTGCAGACAACGACGTGGAAAAGGCGGAGAGAGGCATTATTTTTATTGACGAGATCGATAAGATTGCCAAAAAGAAAAACACTACCTCCAGGGATGTAAGCGGAGAGAGCGTACAGCAGGGGATGCTGAAGCTTCTGGAGGGCGCCGAGGTGGAGGTGCCCGTGGGGGCCAACAGCAAAAATGCCATGGTGCCCCTTGCCACGGTAAACACCAGAAACATATTGTTTATCTGTGGGGGAGCCTTTCCCGATCTGGAGGACATTATCAAGGAGCGCCTGACGAAAACGGCGTCTATCGGCTTTAACGCAGAGCTGAAGGATAAATATGACAAGGATAAGAACATTCTTTCCAAGGTTACGGTGGAGGACATTCGAAAATTTGGAATGATTCCGGAGTTTATCGGCCGTCTGCCTATTATATTCACGCTGGAGGGCTTGTCCAAGGAAATGATGGTGAAGGTTTTAAAGGAGCCCAAAAACGCCATTTTAAAGCAGTATCAGAAGCTTCTTGAGCTGGACGAGGTAAAGCTGGAGTTTACGGACGAGGCGCTGGAGGCCATTGCGGAAAAGGCCATGAAACGGGATACCGGAGCCAGAGCACTGCGCTCTATCATCGAGGAATTTATGCTGGATATTATGTATGAGATTCCGAAGGACGACAATATCGGGCGTGTGACCATTACCAGAGAGTATATAGAAGGCACTGGAGGGCCTATCATAGATATCCGCAGCAACCAGCTTGTGGAAAATGTGAACGGACTGCGGGAGATTGCCGCTGAGTAGAGAAGGCAAAACGGCCCCCATAAGGCAGCTGCCTGAGAAAAAGAAGAAAGAAGGCACAGCAAAAGCATCTGAGAGGATGCACTGCAGTGCCTTCTTTTTTATGCAGATTAGGAAAACTTAAATTTTCTATTGACATTTTCAAGGCGTATGGTATTATATTCATATGAACGAATGATCATATGATTAAAAGAACACGCAAATGCGATTCATTTGCAACTAAAACATATGGAGGAGAATGGCATGAAAAAGACTTATAAAATCGAAGTGGATTGTGCAGCCTGCGCTTTAAAGATGGAGGATGCGGCAAAAAAAGTGGAGGGCGTTAAGGATGCGGCTGTAAGCTTTATGACGCAGAAGATGAAGGTGGAATTTGAGGAGGGAATGGAGGAGTCAGCCGTTATGAAGCAGGTGGTAAAGGCTTGTAAGAGAGTGGAATCAGACTGTGAGGTTTATGTGTAAATGACAAAGAAACAGAAAAAAGTTTTATATCGTATTATTCTGTCCGCCCTTGCGCTGGCAGTGCTTTCCTTTGTCCCTGTGGAAGGCCCCTTGAGAGCGGTTTTGTATCTGATTCCCTATCTGATTATCGGCTATGACATTTTGAGGAAGGCCGTACTGGGCATTGTCCACGGAGAGGTATTTGATGAAAATTTCCTGATGGCGGTGGCCACTGTGGGAGCCATGCTTTTGGGCGAATATGTGGAAGGCGCGGCCGTTATGCTGTTTTATCAGATCGGGGAGCTGTTTCAGGCGGTGGCTGTGGGAAAAAGCCGCAGAAATATCAGCGCACTGATGGATATCCGTCCTGATTATGCCAATATAGAGGGAGAGAACGGTAAGCTTTCCCGGGTAGACCCTGATGAGGTGGAGCCGGGAACCGTTATTCTGGTACAGCCAGGGGAAAAGGTGCCCATTGACGGGGTAGTGCTTCAGGGAACGTCGACGCTGAACACCAGCGCCCTTACGGGAGAGAGCATCCCGAGAGAAGTGAAGGAGGGGGACGCTGTGATCAGCGGCTGTATCAATGTGTCGGGACTTTTAAGGATAAAGACCACAAAGGAATTTGGAGAATCTACTGTGTCCAGGATATTGGATCTGGTGGAGAATTCCAGTATGAAAAAATCCCGCTCGGAAAATTTTATCACAAAATTTGCCAGATATTACACGCCGGCAGTCTGCGGGGCCGCGCTGGTTCTGGCATTGCTTCCGCCCGCTTTCAATCTGCTTGTGGGAAATCCGGCGGCCTTTGACACATGGGTAATCAGGGCCTTGACCTTTTTGGTAATCAGCTGTCCCTGCGCATTGGTGATTTCCATCCCCTTAAGCTTTTTTGGCGGTATCGGAGGGGCGTCTGCCTGCGGCATTTTAGTAAAGGGCTCCAATTATCTGGAGGCTCTTTCCCAGACAAAATATGTGGTGTTTGACAAGACAGGCACGCTGACCAAGGGTGTGTTTGCCGTGACGGGAATCTTCCCGGCAGCAGACTTTGCAGAAAAATACAGCTCCTATGAGGATGCCCAGGCAGGTCTTTTGGAGCTTGCGGCTTATGCGGAGAGCTATTCCAATCATCCCATCAGCAAGAGCCTGAAAGAGGCCTGGGGAAAGGATATCGACGCGGGCAGGGTAAGCGGCGTAGAGGAGATCGGAGGACAGGGCGTTACTGCAATGGTTGACGAAAGACAGGTGGCCGCAGGAAATGCTAAGCTGATGAAGGCGTTGGGACTGTCCTATGCGGAGAACACCGGCATCGGCACAGTTGTCCATGTGGCTGTGGAGGGCAGCTACGGGGGATACATTCTGATTGCAGATGTGATAAAGGAGCAGTCAAAGGAAGCCGTCAGGGCGCTGAAACGGGCCGGAGTGAAAACCACGGTGATGCTCACCGGAGACAGCAAGGCGGTGGCGGAGCATGTGGCGGCAGAGCTTGGCATTGACCGGGTCAAGAGCGAGCTTCTGCCCGGGGATAAGGTGGAAGAGGTAGAGAAGCTTCTTCAGGAAAAAAATCCAAAGGAAAAGCTTGCCTTTGTGGGAGATGGCATCAACGATGCTCCGGTGCTGTCCCGGGCGGATATTGGAATTGCCATGGGAGCCCTGGGCTCAGATGCAGCCATAGAGGCGGCGGATATTGTGCTGATGGATGATAATCCCAAAAAGATTGCACTGGCAATTCAAATTTCCAGAAAATGCCTGCGCATTGTCTATGAAAACATTATATTTGCCCTGGCGGTGAAGGCTGTGTGCCTGCTGCTTGGAGCCGTGGGCATTGCAAACATGTGGATGGCAATCTTTGCGGATGTGGGCGTTATGGTGCTGGCTGTGCTCAATGCCATCAGATGTCTGAGAGTAAAAGAAAAGGCGTGAAAACGCCTTTTCTTTTTTAAACGGGAATGCTGAAATGAACCACCGTTCCCTGTCCATCCTTACTGTTTACGCAGACGGCCGCCTCCGGACCGTAGGCGAGCACCAGCCGCATATTGGTATTATACAGGCCGATGTGGGAATTCTGCGTGAGGCCCTGGCGTTTCAGGCGGCTGTTTATCTCCGCCAGCCGATCTTTCGAGATGCCAAGACCATTGTCCACCACATAAAAGTGAAGCCTTTTGTTCTGGAGGAAAAGCTTTATCTTGATAAGTCCCTGCCTTGGCAGTTCCTTTATGGCATGGTGCAGACTGTTTTCCAAAAGGGGCTGCAGAACCAGATGGATAATGGGAATTTCCAAAACATCCTCCTCGTACTCCCAGTATAAAAGAAAAGGATTAGCATATCGGAGCTTTTGAATTTCCGCATATTTTTTGCAGATGGCGATTTCCTCCTTCAGATGTACAAGCCTGGAGGTGTTTTCCAGGGAGTATTTCAGAATATCAGACAGATTGTGAATTAAAAAGCTGGGGGCATTGTCCGGGGGCTGGGATTTGAGAATCTCCAGGTCTACGGTCTGCAGGGTGTTGAAAATAAAATGCGGGTTCAGCTGGAGCTGCAAAACTGCAAGCTGGGCGTCCTTTTGGTGGATCTTTGCCTCCGTCAGGTCAAGCCGGAGCCGGTTGTTGGAGATAAAGGTGGATATAATATTGTTGAAAATCAGGTCGTATTCGTTGCGGGCCTGGGAGCGGAAGGAGGATGGCAGCGCTTTTCCTGCTTCTGCGCAGGAGAACAGCTCCAGAAGCTGGTGAAGCTGCCGGAAATTTCGAACGGTGCCCCGCAGGCTTAAGGTGATGCTTAACAGGATGCTAAAGACAATAATCACGCTAAAGGCTATGACCATGCTGTTTACGGTGCGGAATACCTCGGACTCTGGCAGCAGGGAAATCATGGTCAGCCCGTACTCCGGGATGGTGGAGGAATAGTACACATAGGAGACCTTATTGACTTCTATGTGGTCATAGGCTTTATTCTTGGAAGAGGGGTTTTGGATGATTTCAGAAATGTCTCTGTAATCGGCCTCAAGAATTTTGTAATCAGAGCTTCCCAAAAGAACGTTTCCATCTGAAAGCGCTACCAGGGTGTAGGAGCCGGGATAAATCTGGTTCACATCCAGGGTCTGGGAAATTTCCGAAAGATTCAGATTCATTACCATAACCCCGTCCAGATAATCAAATCTGCGGAAAACGGAAAGGGTTTCCAGTTCCTGCTCAAAGGAATAATTCCTTATGCTTCTGATTTCCACCCACTGTTTATGCGAAGCCTCAGCCTGCTCATAGGAGGAAAGCCATCCGCTGTCCTGACAGGCCGCGGAGGCAATGTTGGTATAGCCTGCGGTACTGCTGAAGAAATTACCGTAAGGATTATCATAATAAATATAGATAGAATCCACATAATCACTGAGATTTACAGTTGTGCCGATGATGGTGGGAATAATGGATTTCATCACATTATTTTTATAATCCAGGGACTGTTCGTTGAGCAGCCGTGAAATGGAAACGGCCATGGAAGGGGAAGTGGAAAAAATGGCCATCTGTTCGGAAAAGGTGTTGAGAATATCTGTAACGCTTGTGAGCATATAGTTTTTGGAGCGCTCCGCATAAGCAGTGAGCTCCTCTTTGAGCTGATTCCGGAAATGATTGGTCAGAAGGATTCCAAGCATGAGAATAGGAAGGGTGATCAGCAGAAGGTGGCGGATCAACTGGCGGAAAAAGTATTTTTGCTGCATTCGGTTATGTTTCATCATAAGATTGACTGCCCTTTTCTCGAAATTCCTTGGGTGACATATGAAAATAGCTGCGAAATGCCCGGGAAAAATTTTTGGGATTGTCATATCCCACGGCGTCAGAAATTTCATAGATCTTGTTTCTGGGATCACTTAACAGCACGCAGGCTCTCTCCATCCGCTTTTTCAGCACATAATCTGAAAAGGACATGGAACACTGGCTTTTGAAAAGCCGGGAGAGGTAACCGGCGCTTAAGTGTGACAAAACGGCGGCTTCCTCCAGGGTAGCGGTTTTTAAATGATCCGTCACATAGGTTTTTACCATGCGGAGGATCTGATCATAGTATTGGTTTACCGGGCCCGGATCGGCATCCGGAAGATTCAGCCGGTCAAGCTCCTCCTTCAGCTTTAAAAAGGAGAGCATCAGATTCTGATGGCGCACAGGCTTAATAAAAAAATCCTTCACATTGTAATGAATCGCCTGCTGGGCATAGGAAAAATCCTGAAATCCCGATATGAGAAAAACAGAAGTCTGAGGCATTTCCTCATACACCCTGCGTGTCAGCTCCAGACCGTCCATCAGGGGCATTCTGATATCCGTCAGAACAGCATTCACAGAAGAATGCTCCTTTAAAAAATTCCAGGCGCTTCTCCCGTTGGAAAAATCCCCGGCAATGGTAAAGCCGCAGTCCTCCCAGGGGAATAAATGTACCAATCCACTTCGTATACTATCATCATCTTCCACGATAATCAAGGAATACATCTTCTTCTCAGGCCTCCTTATGAAACGATATGTCATATAATGATACCTACGAGAAAAGGTTAGCATATGATGAGAGCTTTTGTCAATCTCTGTAGGTATGGGAATCGGCCTTAAGATGCTATACTCAAACCACCAACCAAACAAAGTACAAAATAAAGGAGGAAAGGTATGAAAAAAAGGTTATTTGCATTGCTGACAGCAGCGGCTATGACCGCGAGCCTGGCAGCCTGTGGTCAGACGGCGCAAGAGCCGGCGCCTTCGTCGGATGCCCAGGCCACAGAAGCATCCGGGACGGAGACCTCGTCCGCAGACAGCGCAGGAACAGATTCAGCTTCTCAGGATACGGCCGGGACAGCTGACGGTGAAGAAATTGTGCTTCGGTTTTCCTGGTGGGGAGGAGATTCCAGGCATGAAGCCACCCTGGAGGCCATTGAGGTATATGAGGCAGCCCATCCCGGTGTGACCATTGAACCGGAATATTCCAGCTTTTCCGGATACTATGAAAAGCTGGTGACACAGCTGGCCTCCTCCAACGCCCCGGACGTCTTTCAGGTGGATCAGGGCTGGGTGGCGGAGCTGTCGGCCAGAGGAGACGCTTTCGCGGATTTGTCCCAGTATTCGGATATTTTGGATCTGACGCAGATATCAGAATCCATGATGACGGACTATTGCACCATTAACGGAGAGGTACAGGTACTGCCCTTTGGCTACAACGGAACCGTATTTCTTTACAACAAAACGCTTCTGGCGGACTGGTGCGATGAGAACGGCAATCTGCAGATGTCCACCTGGGACGATTTTATCCAGATAGGGAAGGAGCTGCATGAAAAGGACCCGGAGGCTTATATGACAACAGCGGTGACGGACGGCTATCTGCGCTATATATTAAAGCCTATGCTGGAGCAGATCACCAATGAGATCGATGTGCAGGACGATTTCACCCTGGGCTTTAATGAGGAGCAGATGACACAGGCCTTCAACAGCTTTCTGGAGATTTTTAACGAAGAGGTTTCCCAGCCCTATGATGAGGCAGTTTTGTATGACTCCATGCAGAACAATCCTTTGTGGCTGAACGGCAAAATCGGAGGCATTTTCCTGTTCTTTTCCAATATTGATACGGAAATTGCAGGCTTGGACTATGATTTTGGCGTAACGGCAATGCCTATGTTTGAGGACGCCCAGATTTCCGGACAGGAATGCTGTCCTTCCCTCATGGTTGCCATCAATAAAAATTCCGATGAAGCCCACCAGAGGGCCGCGGCGGAGTTTATGGAGTGGTTTTTAAACAGTGAGGAAGCGTCCCTGATTTTGGGCACCCAGAGAGGCGTTCCTGCCAGCGCAAGCGCCCTGGAGGCACTGGAAAGCAACAATATGTTAAGTGAGCTGATGTCACAGGCCATTCAGATTTCAAATGACACAATGTCCTTGAAAAATGGCGCTTATGAGCTGAATGCGTCAGTGAAATCCGTCTTTGTGGACTATATGGAAATGGTAATCTACGGAGTGGAGACGCCGGAAGAAGCCTCTGCCAATATGATTACTGATCTGAATGCATTATTGCAGGAATTAAGCGCCGGCTGACAACGGCAGATAGGTGGTTTGACAGATGAAAAGCAGGAAGCAGAAATATCTGGGGTATCTTTATATTGCGCCATGGCTGATAGGATTTTTTGTGTTGACCCTGTATCCCTTTGTGGTTTCTCTTTTATATTCCTTTACGGACTATGATATGTTCCAAATGGATTTTGTGGGGCTTAAAAATTATAAGGAGATTTTTACCACGGACAATACAGCCATGGAATCTTTGGGGAGAACCTTGCTGTACACGGTAGTGTCGGTTCCACTCAAGCTGGTTATGGCGCTTGCGGTGGCGCTCATGCTCAATAAAATCAGGAGGGGAAGAGGCGTATTCTATACGGTCTTTTATCTTCCCTCCATACTGGGCTCCAGCGTTGCATTGGCAATCTTGTGGAAATACGTTTTTAAAAAGGACGGCCTGGTGAATCTGCTTCTGGGCGTAATTGGAATAGAGGGGCCGAACTGGCTGGGAAATCCGGATTTGGCCCTTCCGGTTATGATGCTTTTGCCCCTCTGGCAGATGGGGGCGCCTATGGTGATTTTTCTGGCGGCGCTAAAAAATGTTCCCACAGACCTGACGGAGGCTGCAAGAATTGACGGGGCGGGCCCCTTTCGTATCTTCTGGAAGATTACCCTGCCCATGATCTCGCCCATTATCTTTTTCAACGCCATCATGCAGACCATTGAGATCATCCAGATTTTTACGCCGGCTTATCTGGTTACAAAGGGCGGGCCGGTAAAGAGTACCTATCTGTATTCCCTGTATCTGTATGACACTGCCTTCCGCGATATGAAGGTGGGATATGCCAGCGCCCTTTCATGGATTTTGTTCTCTATCATTATCACCTTTACCCTGGTATTTTTTTCCTTGTCGGGGAAATGGGTGTATTACAGTGACGAGCGATGAAGGTAAAAATACAAGGCCGTTGAAACGGCGGAATGAGAGGAAAAATGAAACGGAAATGGAAGACGGCGGCGCTGTACCTTGTGATAACGGCAGCGGCGGTAATAGTGGGGTATCCTCTGTTGTGGCTCTTTTTTTCTTCCTTCAAGGAAAATGCGGAAATTTTCACCTCGGTGAAGCTGTTTCCCGAGAATTTTACGCTGGACGGCTTTATCAACGGCTGGAAATCCACGGCGGCAGTGCCTTTTTCCACCTTTTTGATCAACTCCTGCAAGCTGGTGATCCCCACTGTGCTTCTCACAGTGGTGTCGGCTGTTCTGGTGGCCTATGGATTTTGCAGATTTGAGTTTAAGGGCAGAAAAGTACTGATGATGGCCATGCTGTCCACCATGATGCTGCCAAATACAGTGGTTATGATACCCAGGTATATTTTATTTAACGATTTTAACTGGCTCAACAGCTATATTCCCTTTTATGCCATGGCGGCATTTGCAGTGAATCCTTTTTTCACTTATCTGCTGATTCAGTTTTTCCGGGGAATTCCCATGGACCTGGATGAGGCCGCATATATTGACGGAGCGGGAAAATGGCAGATTCTGGTGAAGGTGATTCTGCCGCTTTCCAAGGCGCCTATTGTGTCTGCGGCGCTGTTTCAGACCGTGTGGACCTGGAATGATTTCTTTAACCCGCTTTTGTACATAGACAGAGTTACCAAATATCCGGTATCCCTGGGACTGAGACTGGCCATAGATGCGGACTCGGTGGTAAATTGGAACAGTATTATTGCAATGTCCTGTGTAAGCATGCTGCCGGTGATTGTTTTGTTTATCTGCCTGCAGAAATATTTCGTACAGGGAATCGCTACCACGGGAATCAAGAGCTGAGAGGGCAGAAAAAGGAATTTTTTAGAAGAAAGCCTGAAAAAAATGGACGGAGGAGAAAATGGGCGAAAAAATAATAGAAACAGATGTGCTGGTATGCGGCGGAGGCTGCTCGGGCTGTGGTGCGGCCTGGGGAGCCGGAAGGACAGGAGCAAAGGTGATTCTTCTGGAAAGAAACGGATTTCTGGGAGGCATTGCCAGCTCCAGCATGATCTCTAACCTATACAATCATTTTATTACCCGGGACGGGCGGATGGTCATGAAGGGAGCCCCTCTGGAGTGGATGGAGCGCATGGAGAAAAGAGGAGCTGCCACCTCCAAATGGCGTTATCCTGACGGAAGGCTGGTGCACGATCCGGAGCAGATGAAGGTGGTTTTTGACGAGATGATGGAGGACGCCGGGGTGGAGGTTTTATTTCACACCATGGCCCTTAAGCCTCTGGTTGAGGATGGAAAAATAACAGGAGTGTGGGTAAATACTCCTGACGGAAAGGCGCTGATCCGGGCAAAGCAGGTGGTGGACACCACGGGAGAATGCGATATGGCGTGGAAGGCCGGCGCGCCTACCCGGTATGCCTGCGGCATGGCGACCCTTACCTTTAAGTTTGCCAACGTAAGGCTGGAGGAGCTGTATGAGCATTTTAAAAAGCATCCCGAAACCTTTCCCATAGGGATTGACGCCATGAAGGACTTTAAAGAGTTTGAGGAGGAATGGCTCAACAGGGATGTGCTTTATTTTCCCCATTCGGGAGGAGAGGATTGGGACCTGTTTCAGGATGCCATAAAGGAGGGACGATTTCAAAAGGAGATGGGAGATATCTTTTCCATGGACTCCTGCTGTATCATAGGGATGAAAGGATCTGACACGGCAGTGATCAACTCCCAGATGTGGCGTATTCGTTCCCTGGATCCCTTTGTACTCTCTGACGCTGAGGAAAGGGCTCATGAGGCGGTTTATTATGTAGCAGATTTTATGATAAAAAATATTCCCGGCTTTGAGCATGCTTATGTGGCTCAGGTATCGGATGAGCTGGCCATACGGGTGAGCAGGGGAATCGAGAGTGATGTGACCTTTGACAAGGATGAGCAAAAGAAAACAGGAAAAATTCATTCGGACGATCCTACGGCAAACGGCACGGATATAGAGTATAATATTCTTCGTAATCTTACGGGAGATGCAAAATATGCCAAATCAGAAGACTTGAAGGAAGAGGATATTTATCAGCAGGATGTAATCGCCTGCAGGCCCAGACAGATGAACTTTAAGCTGACAGGCGAGTTTGTGAGCAATGCTACCGTGGATATTCCCTTTGGCGTTATGCTGCCGGAGGGAGTGGACAATCTGCTTGTGGCCAGTGGGAAAAGTGTATCTGCAGTGCCCCAGACCATGCTGCGCTATCAGTCTGCGGGTATGTCCCTGGGACAGGCTGCAGGAGCAGCTGCGGGGCTTGCGGCAAAGGAAGGCGTCACTGTAAGGGAGCTGGCTGCAAAGGACATGAAAGGAATCCAAGAGGAACTGCTCTCCCAAAACGTATATCTGGGAACGGAAGAAAGACTGAAAGAGCTTGGACTTGCGGAAAAGAAAAAGGGACCTGCCGAAGGCAGCCCTGTGTAGGAGGAAGGAAAATGAAACAGACAGAAAGACATGAGACTGACGTGCTGATTGTGGGAGGTTCTCTGGAGGGCTGCATTGCGGCAGCTTCCCTGGCAAAGGCGGGGAGAAAGGTACTGCTTACGCTGCGGGAAGGCTCTTTGGGAGGAGCGGCCACAGGCGGGCTTGAGGTAAGTCTTTTTTGTGAAAAGATAAAGGAGCCCAGGGCGGCTGCATATGCGGAAGAACTGCTGGAAAAGGCGGGAAGAGCGGAGGGAACAAAAGGGCCCTTATTCCATGACCAGCGCTGTAAGCTGGTACTGGCCCAGATGTTAGAGGCGGCCGGCGTCACCGTACTCAGCCATATCTTTCCTTTTGAGGTAAAACAGGAGGAAAAGGAGATCGTGTGTCTGGCAGAGTGTAAGACAGAAACTTTGGAGATACACAGCAAGGCGTTGGTTGACGCAGAGCCCTATGGAGCTGTCTTGGCAATGGCGGGTATTCCTTGGCAGCCAGGCAGCAGTAAGGCCTTTGGCGCCATAAAGTGGAACGGCATTCCCACGCAGGCTCTTGCAGAGGTGCTGGAGCCGGGAAGCATATGCGGGGAGGGCTTTCTCATAGGAATGCTGCAGCCTGAATTTTCCTGGAAAAAGAATGGAATAACCTGTGGAAACGAGGCTTTCAGGTGCTTTCACAGTCCTGATTTCGGGGAAACCATCATGGCAGGCATACCCATAATGCTGCCTGATTTCTCCATTTTTACGCTGTCCAGAGCGGAAATAGCTCTTCGAGGCTACGCTTACAGACTTAGGGATACCTTGCGGAAAACCAGGCAGGGATTTGAAAAGGCTTCCATTATTCACATAGCACCCCAGGTAGAATGGTATGGCACAAGGAAGTTTGCGGAAAAAAGACGGGGAAGGCTTTTTTCCATAGGTCTTGAGGAGTACACCAATGAATTGGCCATAGAGGCAGGAGTGGCTTCTGCGGACTTAGTGCAGGATTTTTTGGAAAAAGAGGAGCAGGAGGGAAAATGAAAAGAAAAGGGCTGATGCACGGAGCGGACTATTACCCGGAGCAGTGGCTGGACAGGCCGGATATTCTAAAGGAGGATATCCGGCTTATGAAGCTTGCCCATATCAACACGGTGACCCTGGGTGTCTTTGCCTGGTCTGCTCTGGAGCCGCAGGAGGGCGTGTGGGATTTCACATGGCTGGATCAAATGATGGATACACTTTATGAAAATCATATATCCGTTATACTGGCTACTCCCAGCGGAGCAAGACCGGCGTGGCTTGCGAAGGCGTATCCTGAGGTGCTTCGGGTTTCGGAGGACAGGAAACGTAATCTCTACGGCATGCGCATGAACCACTGCTACACCTCCCCGGCATACAGACGGCTGGTGCGGGACATCGACGAAAGGCTGGCAAAAAGGTATGGGAACCATCCAGCGCTTAAGGCGTGGCATATTTCCAACGAATACCACGGGGAATGCCACTGTCCTCTGTGCCAGGATGCCTTCAGAGAATTTTTGAGAGAAAAATACGGCACCCTTGAGGCACTAAACAAAGCCTGGTGGACCGGCTTTTGGTCAAAGACCTATACGGCATGGGAACAGATAGAATCCCCGTCCTCAAGGGGAGAGATGGCCCTGCAGGGGCTTATGCTTGATTGGAAGCGTTTTGTAACAAAACAGACCGTGGATTTCATGCGCCGGGAAATTGAAACGGTAAAAGCAAATGCCCCCTCGGTTCCTGTGACCACCAACATGATTGGCAGCTTTATCGAGGTGGATTATCCTAAAATGGCGCCCTGGCTGGATGTGGCGGCCCTGGACTGTTATCCTCAGTGGGGCGGCGGACCGGATTATGAAATCGCTATGGACGCCGGCTTTGAGTACGATGTGACCCGTTCCCTGAAAAAAAGCCCCTTCTGGCTGCTGGAAACCACTCCTTCCTTGACAAACTGGCCGGCTGTGGGAAAGCCCAAGGCCCCAGGCATTCATGTGGCCGGCTGCCTGCAGGCCATCGCCCACGGCTCGGACAGCGTACAGTATTTTCAGTGGAGAAAGAGCAGAGGCGGCTATGAAAAATTTCACGGAGCCGTAGTAGGACACTGTGGTCATGAGCATACCAGAGTGTTTCGGGAGACGGCCAGACTTGGCGAGATATTGGAGAATTTAGGGGAAATAGAAGGAACCGGAACCATTTCCCAGACTGCTCTTTTATACGATTGGAACAACAGATGGGCCATTGAGGGGTCCAAAGGGCCCAGACAGGACAAATTTTATGAAGAAACCATACGGGAGCATTACCGGGCCCTTAGACGATATGGGGTAAATGTGGATGTGATAGATGAGGAACAGACCCTGGAGGACTACAGACTGATTGCCGCGCCTATGCTTTATCTGGTAAAGGAGGAGCTTCCGCAACGGCTTCTGCAGTTTGTGCAGGCGGGAGGGGTCTTGCTCTTAACCTATTTCAGCGGCATTACAGATGAAAACGATTTATGCTTCCAGGGAGGCTTCCCGGGCCCTCTTGGGGAACTGGCCGGAGTCTGGGCGGAGGAGCTTGATCTTTTATACCCCCAGGAAAGAGGGAGCTTTTGCTGTACTGGGGAGAGCCTGCCTGGGGAGGACAGCTGGAGCTGCAGGGATTACTGCGAGGTGATTCATGCCGGGGAGGCGGATGTGGAGGCATGCTATACCTCCGGGTGGTATGCAGGAACGCCTGCCCTTACAAGACACCGGATAGGAAAGGGGGAGGTCTGGTATCTGGCGGCAAGGGCGGAGAGTGACTTTTTGTTTCTTTTGTACGGCAGACTGCTTGAGAGAGCGGGCGCTGCCTATATTCCCGGCGGACTGCCTAAGGGGGTGACTTTGTGCACAAGATGCGGACGGAAAGAGCGCTATCTTTTTTATACCAACTGGAATGGACAGCCTGTCACAGTAAAAATGCCCGAGGGAGAAGAAATGCTGCGCACAGGAGAAGCAAAGGGAGAACAGGGAAGCATGGAACCGCTGGAAACGGTGATTTTAAAGCAGAAGCTACAATAGTATCATTTTGGTAACTACAGCACAATAAAGTGCTTACTTTACGAAAGAAACTTTCCTTCCTATAATATAGACAAGAGCTGAGGAGAGCGGCCGAACCGAAGCTCATTGTAAACAATCATGCAATCAATAAGGAGGAAACCAAAATGACAAATATTCAGAAAGCTCTCGAACTCATTAACACCTTCGCTGATGGTGACACTGAAAAAGCGAAAAGCCTGCTGGCTGAAGGATACATTCAGCACAATCTGGCCTATGGCACCGGACGCGACGCTTTCTCTGGCTCTGTTTCCTATCTGGCTTCTGCGCCGGTAAAAACCACTGTTAATAACATCCGGGCCTTTGAAGATGGGGACAAGGTATTCTTGCAGACCGTTTACAACTTTGCCGGTGCCGGTGAGCAGGTAGCCTTTGACATCTTCCGCTTTGACGAAAACGGCCTGATTGCCGAGCATTGGGACAATCTGGCTGCCAAAGCTGAGCCGAATCCTTCTGGCCGAACTCAGATCGACGGTACGAAGGAACTGAAGGATATGGATAAGACTGAGGAAAACCGCGAACTGGTGAAGAATTTCCTCTATGACGTTATGCAGGGAAAACGCCCCGAAAAAACTGCCGACTATTTTGAGGGGGATATTTACATTCAGCACAACACGGGTATTGCCGATGGACTTTCCGGGCTGGGCGCTGCGCTGTCCGCTCTTGCCGAGCAGGGAATCCAGATGATTTACACTACCACCCACCAGGTACTGGCACAAGGCAACTTTGTTCTGGCTGTCAGTGAGGGCACCTTCGGCGGTGCGTCTACCAGCTACTATGACCTGTGGCGCGTGGAGAACGGCAAGATTGCCGAGCATTGGGATGTGATGGAAACCATTGCTGATGAGTCCACGTGGCAGAATCAGAACGGCAAGTTTTAATGACGGCAGTGATAGTTGGCGAACTGAAAGGAATCGGTATCAGCATTGTCACCATGCTGCTTTATAAACGGCTTGCCCCGATATGAAAGGGCAGGCAGGAGCAGGAGGTTCATCATGCAGACAAGAAATTATTTGAAATATATTGTGGAAGAAATTCACTCTGCCGTATTTGCCACCGTGGACGGTGAGGGACGTCCCGTTACCTGCGCCATCGACATCATGGATTATGATGAAAGCGGCCTTTATTTTCTGACCGCAAAGGGCAAGAATTTTTATGAACGGCTGAGAGCCAACGAAAACATTGCTTTTACGGCCATGAAGGGGGAAGATACTCTTTCATGTGTGGCCCTGTCGGTGCAGGGCAGGGCAAAAGAAATCGGGCCGGACAAGCTGCCCGACTTGTTCCGTAAAAATCTGTATATGGAAAAAATCTATCCCGATATACGCTCCCGCAGTGCCCTTACTGTGTTCAAAATCTACGAGGGGACTGGTGAATGGTTTGACCTTTCCAAACAGCCGATTGAACGGGCAGGCTTTTCCTTCGGCGGCGCACAGGCAAAGGAAACCGGCTACCTTGTGACGGACAAGTGCATTGGGTGCAAGCTGTGCTATTCCAAATGCCCTCAGAAGTGCATTGATATTACCCGAAAACCCGTTGTCATCCAACAGGAACACTGCCTGCACTGTGGAAATTGCTTTGAAATCTGTCCCGCAAGGGCCATTGAACGGAGCCGGTGATATGATGCAGGAGCAAAAAAAATAGCAGGAAATGAAAGTTTATTTTTTCCCAGCTCCTGCGTATGATAAAAGAAAAGTCAGGGTTTTAAGGCCAGGCGACTGCAAAGGGAAGATTTAGAAAATATAAATCTGAGCTTTGGGATCGCCTGTTTTCAGACCCGTAAAAGGAGAAGCAGTGTGGCGGACTGTAAGGAAAAGATTCTTTCCAATAATTTTTATGATGTGATCACGGATTATTCCATCGGCATGGTGGAGACGGACAGAGTGTATGATTTCTGCTATGCAAACATTGAAAATCTGTATAATGTGGTCTATTTAAACAGAAGCGGAATTCCCGATATCGAGGAATATTTTTTTGATTATCAGACCATTCCCAAGCTCTATGGGCTGATGCAGCAGGGGCGGGTGGCGGAGGGGTTCGACCCGGGGAGTCTGATCGCAAGCGGCATCACCCAGGTCCAGAGGCCTCCCTTAAGTCTCACGGGAAGAGGCGTGGTAGTTTGCATGATTGACACAGGGGAGCGTGTTATTATAATGTCAAGTTAGTAAGAACCCGGCAAAATCAAGGGTTCCCGCTGATTTAGTCCTACGAAAAAAAGCCAGATCAATGGTTATTTTGAGTTAGGATGAGCTCATTTTATCATTCAGAAAAACAAACTTGCATCTATTTCACACGCAGTATATTTGATTTCTGGCAACAGGCATTTTGTGCCTGAAAAACTGAATATTGTAAATTTAGACAGGACTAAATTAGCTTTCGACCAAAGTATGGGCAGCAGTATCTGCTGTTCTTTGGATTTGCTGACTTAGTCCTATTTTTTTCGCCCGGAAAAAGGAGGATGCAGAACAGCAATGACAAAGCGAGGGTTAATTCAGTTCCTGGACGAGCTGGTGGAGTTAGCCAGCGAGGAAAATAAGACAAGAGCAGTCTTGATAAAAGAAAGGTTTATTCATGACTTTGAAAGAAGTTATGGGCATGAAAAGGAGGTTGAAACAGAGGTTTCCTATCTGCCGCCTTACTATATAGCAGCTAAGCCGGATGAAAGAACTGTGAAAGCGGTAGTAATAGCCCTTGTGGTATATGCTGCCGCTTTACTCATGTATGTCACAAGCCAGCGGAATTTCCTGCCCGGCAAGGAATTTGGTACAGCAAGGTTTGAGTCACCGAAGTTTGCCAATAAAATCCTTATGGATAAGGACGAGAATTTCAACCGCATTCTAAGCCAGAATGTGAAGATGTCGCTGGACTTTCGGAGGCTGAAGCTGAATGGGAATATCCTGATCTGCGGCGGTTCCGGAGCCGGAAAGACCTTTTATGAGGTCAAACCGAATCTGATGCAGATGCCCCATAACTGCTCTTTTATCTGTACCGATCCAAAGGGAGAGATATTAAGAAGCTGCGGACAGATGCTGAAGGACAATGGGTACAATGTGAAGGTCATCAACCTTTTGGAGATGGAAAAGTCCGACTGTTATAATCCCTTTTCCTATCTGAGGGAAGAAACAGATATTGTCAAACTCATAACAAACCTGATTTCCAATACCACACCAAAGGGAGCAACGCCCTCCGATCCATTCTGGGAGAAAGCGGAGGGGCTGTTTTTGCAGGCAATCTTTTATTATGTATGGCTTGAAGAACCACCAGCACGAAGAAACTTTGAGACGGTTCTAAAACTACTTGGAGAAGCGGAGGTGACAGAGCAGAATAAGCCTTCCAGACTGGATATACGCATAAAGTTTCTGGAGGAAACCTCCCCTCTTGGCGCAGCACATCCAGCGGTAAAGCAGTACAACAAATGTATGCGTGGTGCCGGAGATACTGTCCGCTCCATCATTATTTCTGCCAACTCAAGACTTGCTTTTCTGGAAAACAAGCAGGTGCTTCGTATGCTGTCGAAGGATGATTTAAACCTTGCGGAGCTTGGCATTGGTGTGAACGGGGACGGCGAGACAAAGACAGCTCTTTTCTGTGTCATACCGGATTCTGATAAGTCCTACAACTTTATTATAGGAATGCTCTATACACAGATTTTTCAGGAACTGTACTATCAGGCGGACTTTAACTGCGGCGGCAGACTTCCTATCCATGTGACATTCCTGCGGGATGAGTCTGCCAACGTCGCACTGCCGGATGATTACTGTTCACTGCTTTCCACTATGAGGAGCCGGGAGA
>NZ_CEWDFQ010000009.1:0-22898 GCF_982438285.1 Acetatifactor sp.
GATTATAACATTATCGTATGCTAATAGCAAGTATATGTATTACAAAATACGGTTTGATTGCTTGGAATGTTCCAGGCTTTTTTATTTTTCTGGAGGTGAGTGACACATGGCAAGCCGAATCAAGGGAATTACGGTGGAAATCGGCGGCGATACCAGCGGGCTGGAAAAGTCGCTGTCTGACGTCAACAATGCCATAAAAAAGACCCAGAGCCAGCTTAGGGATGTGAACAGCCTCCTGAAGCTGGACCCGTCCAACACAGTCCTCCTTGCCCAGAAGCAGGAACTTCTGCAGCAGGCCATCGGCGATACCGAGCGAAAGCTGCAGGCTTTGGAGCAGGCGCAGGAGGAAGTGGCGAAAGCCTTTGAGCGGGGCGACCTTGGAAAAGACCAGTACATGGCTTTCCAGCGTGAGGTGGAGGAAACCAGGGGGACGCTGAACCGCTATAAAGCCGATCTGTCAGGGCTTCAGTCTGAGCAGGAACGTCTGGCATCTAATATGGAGCGGCTCAGCAAGCTGTTTGCCGCTACAGGATCCAACGTGGATGATTATGCGGATGTGCTGGGGAGCCGATTGGTAAATGCCATCAGAAACGGCACGGCATCCTCAGACCAGCTAAAAACAGCTGTGGAGAAAATCGGAAAAGCGGTCACCGGCGGAAAAGCGGATATCAAGCAGCTGACGGATGCCCTGGATACGGTGGATGACGGGCAGGCGATACGGAACCTGATCGAAGATCTGAACGATGTTGGGGACGCTGCCCAGGATGCCGCAGGCGATATCGGGGAGATCGCAGGAGCTACAAAGGGAGCAGCCCTCATGGAAGCCGCAGACCAGCTGTCTGCCGTTGGGGATAAGATCCAGGATATCGGTGACAAGGCGTTGTCCGCTTATGCGGAGACAGAAAACGCAGTCACAAAGGTGAACGCTTACTTCGGGGAAACGGGCGCCGCAGCGGAAGCCAGCGCCGCAGTCATTAAAGAAGTCTATGGATCCGGTGTTGGCCAGAGCATGGATTCTGTGGCGGAAGCGGTCATTATGGTAAAGAAGAACCTTGGGGAGCTTTCCGATACCGACCTTACCCGCCTGACACAGCAGGCGATGACGCTGGATGAACTGTACGGCATCGATATGAACGAGACCTTGCGCGGCGTCAATGCCCTAATGAAGCAGTATGGGCTAACGGCGCAGGAGGCGATGGATTACATCGTCACGGGTACGCAGAATGGCCTGGACAAGACCAACGAGCTGGGCGATAACCTGTCCGAGTATTCCGGCAAGTTCGCCCAGGCCGGCTACTCCGCATCCGAGTATTTCCAACTCCTGCAGAATGGCCTGCAGGGCGGGGCGTACAACCTGGACAAGGTCAATGACGCCATCAACGAGGTGACCACCCGTCTGGCGGACGGGACCATCGGGGATGCTATTGACCTGTATTCCCAGAAGACCCAGTCCCTGTTCCTGGCATGGCAGAATGGGGAAGCTACCCAGAAGCAGGTCATTGATTCCATTGTGGCGGATATCGCAAACTGCACCAACGAGCAGCAGGCCCTGAACATGGCGGCGAAAGCCTTCGGTACGATGGCCGAGGATGGGAACCTCAGGTTCATCACTTCCCTGACTTCTGTAGGCGAAACCTACGACAGTGTGGCAGGTTCTGCAAAGAACCTGTTTGACCAGACAGGCACTCCCATGCAGGAGATGGAGACCAATACCAGGAAACTCCAGCAGGCCCTGATCCCGCTGGGCGAGAAGATCGTGGAGCTTGCCAACGTGGTGCTTCCGCCTCTGGTAGCGGTCATTGAGACTGTGAGCGGGATCTTTGGCGTGCTGCCGAAGCCGGTGCAGAACTTCGTGGTGATCCTCGGAGCGCTGCTTGTGGCTTTTACTGCCTTGACACCGGTTATCGCAGCGCTTTCCGTGGCTTTCGGGGCGCTCAATATCTCACTGCTTCCGGTGATTGGGATCATTGCGGGCGTAGCTGCGGCCATTGCCACGATCATAGCCATTGTGAAAAACTGGGGCGCGATCACGAAGTGGTTCGGCCAGCTGTGGGAAACGGTATCCGCAAAGCTGATGGAACTTTGGGACAAGGTGGTGGTGTTCTTTACGGAAACCATCCCTGCGGCGGCACAGAAGTTTATCGACTTCTTTTCTGCCATCCCACAGTGGTGGAGCAGCCTGTGGTCACAGGTTTCCGCATTTTTCGTCAATATCTGGAACAATATCAGGAATACAGCCGCACGGGTCTGGAACGCTATCCGGCAGACAGCGGTCGATGCGGCGAATGCGTTGAAACAGGGCATCCAAAACATCTTCTCTGCGCTTTCCCAGTTCATTTCACAGATCTGGAATACGCTGAAGAATACGGCCTCGAATATCTGGAACGGCATCAAGACCACGGTGGTGAATATCGCCACAGAATTAAAGGACGCGGCGGTAAATGCCTTCAAAAACCTGGTTTCCGGCATACGTTCCGCCCTTTCCGGGCTGGCATCGGTTGTCCAGAACGGCTTTTCCGGAGCGATCTCCTTTATCACCAGCCTGCCGGGGAAAGCCCTCCAGTGGGGCAAAGATTTCATCCAGGGGCTGATCAACGGCATTAAAAGCATGGTGCAGGCAGTGGTTGATACGGTATCCGGCATCGCCAGTAAGATTGCCTCCTTCCTCCACTTCTCTGCCCCGGATGAAGGCCCTCTCTCAGAGTATGAGAAATGGATGCCGGACTTCATGAAGGGACTGGCAGGCGGCATTGAAAAGAGCCGCGGCCTGGTGGAGAAAGCCGTCCGGGATGTGGCTTCGGAAATGGTCATCACTCCAAAGGCAGCTGCGTCCGGGTATGGAGATACAGATGGAATGATGGCTAGAGGCGGTATGGAGGATATGATCTCCGGGATATCTTCTGCCGTATCGGAAGCCCTAGCGGGATTTTCCGGTCCGCAGGGAAATATCGTGATCCCGGTGTATGTGGGCGGCACTTTACTGGATGAACTGGTAGTGACGGCGCAGGCAAGGCAGAACCTGCGGTCAGGAGGGAGGTAATCAATGGCATTTATACAGTATCTGACTTTTGACGGCACAGCCCTCCCCCTGCCGGATTCCTATGAGGTGCAGATGGATGACGTGGAGGCGGATTCCGGCGGGGAGACTGAGGCTGGGACGGTACAGCGGGATGTGGTGCGCTCCGGCGTGGTGAGCATCCCGGTGACGTTCTCTGTTTCGGCAAAGTGGCTGAAAATCCTGACGGAATTTAAGCAGCAGGAAAAGATCGCCGTGGGATATTTTGACACGGAGACGCTGGCAGTGAAGACAGCGGAGATGTATGTGGAAGGTTATAAAGCTTCTCTTGTGAAAGATACGTCACGGAAGGGGCTGTGGACGGTGAGTTTTACGCTGAGAGAATTTTAGAACTTACGAAAGTAAAAATTTATGATATGCTAATATATATCGATATTTAGTTAGCGGGTGATTATGTGACAATAATTTGGATAGACGGACCATTCGGTGTTGGAAAGACAGCTGTGGCTAATTCAATTATTCAAAAAATCAATAAGGCCATATTACTTGAATTTGATGCTTTGCAAGTTAAGTATAAACCACAAAATGATAAGGAAATAATCCAGGCTTATTTTGGACCAACATATCCTGAAGCAAAAGAATTTCTAATTGAAGCATTGAAAAAAGAAATTCAATTGCTTATGCAGGATGGAACCTATGATTATGTGATTATTCCGATTGCGTTGATAAATGATTTTTGCAGAAAAAACCTTGTAGAGTTTTATTCAGATATTGAAAGCCATCACTTTATATTGATGGCCACAGATGATATTATTAAGCATCGGGCATACAGACAGGATAATCGAGAGATGGATTTGGTATTAACACATATGCAAACTGCAAAATTGTATTTGAACAGCCATTACCCTGATGCTACCAGAATAGACACATCGAGTATGGATATTGATCAAGTAGCTGATAGAATTATCGAAAATATCATATAAAATATTGTTGAGAATAAGTCTAACCATAAGCATCAGTCAGAAATGATTGGTGCTTTTTTGGTGTCTAAAGCCAGAAGGAGGTGATGCCCTATGTACCCGGTGAGCGAGACGTTCCTGCAGGCGGTGCAGGGGAACGCCCGGAAATATTATTGGACGGGGAAGATTACCACAGCAGGAGGCGTGGAATATCCGTTCACGCAGGAGGATATCGTGAAAGGCAGCGGCTATATCACAGCCCAGTGCTGCGGTAATTCTGAGATCGAACTGGGTGCGGTATACGCGGCGGAGATGGGGATCAGCCTGTTCCTGGACATTGACCGGTACACTTTGGAGGACGCGGAAGTGGAACTGTCTTACCACCTGCGGCTGGCAGACGGGATTTATGAAGCTGTCCCTATGGGGATCTTTGAGGTGAGCGAGGCCAATCGGACCGTGCATGTACTGGAACTGAAGGCCTATGACCGGATGCTCCGCTTTGACCGGGCTTTCAATGGTTTTGAGACCATCGGCACGGCTTACGGGATGATGGCGCTGTGCAGTACCGCCTGCGGGGTAGAACTGGCGCAGACCCAGGTAGAGATTGAGGCGCTTCCCAACGGATCAGAATTACTTTCCATCTATCCAGAGAATGACATTGAGACCTACCGTGATGTGCTGTATTTTACGGCCCAGGTACTGGGAGGTTTCTTCTGCATCAACCGGGAAGGAAAGCTGGAGTTCCGGCAGTACGGGGAAATTCCGGTGATGGCGATCCAGCAGAAGCACCGGTTTTCCAGCAGTTTCTCTGATTTTGTGACCCGGTACACGGCAGTCAGTTCCACCAACCTGCGGACGCAGACTTCTGAGTATTATGCTTTGGAAACAGATGACGGGCTGACCATGAACCTGGGAGCCAATCCCCTTCTGCAGTTCGGTCTGGAAGAGACAAGGGCGGAACTTTGCCGCAATATCCTCACCGCTTTATCTGCGGTCAATTATGTACCCTTTGATTCGGATACCATTGGAAATCCGGCCTTTGACCTTGGCGATGTGCTGACCTTCTCCGGCGGGCAGGCGGACGCCCGGCAGATTACCTGCATCACATCTTTTACGGTCAAGATCGGCGGGCGGCAGAGCCTGAAATGTGTGGGGAAGAACCCCAGACTCTCCCAGGCGAAATCCAAAAATGACAAGAACATCTCCGGTCTCTTAAACCAGATTGAGGCGGGGGAGATCAGCATCCACACCTTTACGAATGCCTCTGAATATACCATCGGGGAGACGGATGTGCGGATCATCAGCATTGAGTTCGCTTCCAAAGAGGAAAACCACGCCCAGTTTTTCGGGCAGGTAGTTGTGGATGTGGCGGCTGATCCGGCTGCAAGGTCAGCCAATGCCAGCGGAACAATTGTGATCCCGTTCCCTTCCGGGAATGCGGGAGACAGCGGCGGGGCGGCGGATACAGAAAATGGTTCTGAGGATAGCGCTGCCGGGGAAGAAACCCCGGATATTTCTGTGGATGTAAGCCTGCCGGTGACCTGGACGGAGGATGGGAAAGCTCTTTGCTATGTGACCTTTGAACTGAATAACACGGAGATCCTGCTCCATCATCCAGTGGAGACCTGGCGCAGCGGGAAGCACATCCTGTCTTTGTATTACCCCATTGAAAATATCGTGCCGAACATCACAAACACCTTCAATGTGTACCTGCGGATGGAAAACGGCTCCGGCAGCGTAGGGATCGGGGACTGCATTGCATCTGTCAGCGGCCAGGCAATGGCGGCTGCGGCGGCCTGGGACGGCAGGATCGACATTGAAGAATCGGCGGCATTATTCTCCATTAGCGGCGGGCTTCAGGCAAAGGGCTTTACGGAAGCGGTCGATGTTGGGACGATGGAACTGGTACAGAAAAGCTATTCGGATACAATGACGGGAAGGACTGCGGTTGGCGCATTCTGCCGGCCGGTCACACTCGCTTAAGCAATGGGAGGATTGAGATTATGGTTTTGAAAGGCGTTATGACGATCGAACTGACGGATGAGAATACCGGGGCGGTGGAAACCGTCACGGAAGAAAATATGGTCACGGAAGCAGTAAACAACATCCTTGGCATGAACCCGATGGGGATCTTTTATGCCGCCACCGGGGAATACGATGCGGCAGTCTTGTGGAACGACACCCTTCTTCCCATCTGCCCCAACATGATCGGCGGCATCCTGCTGTTCTCCAAAACCCTGGAAGAGGATGCGGGACATATCTATGAACTGTCCGATAACCTTCCTGTGGCGTATGCCTCCAATGATGTGAATTCCACGGCAAACACAGCCAGGGGGAGCCTGAACCTGGCGGAGAGCATGGCCATTGCTAATGGCTATAAGTTTGTCTGGGAGTTTACGCCCAGCCAGGGGAACGGGACTATTGCGGCGGTGGCGCTTACCAGTTCCTTCGGCGGGCAGAATGCCTACGGGAGTCTTGTGGGGGACTCGAGCACCTTCCTGCAGCTAAAAGCTGCGGATATCGGGTCAATCCCGGATGCCAACAAGATGGTCCTTTTTGAAGCTGTGGAGATGGATTTTGAGAACAGTCTGCTCTACTCCATCACTTACGAAAACGACAGCGTCCGGATCCGGAAGCTGCGGATCCCGGTCTTTTCCATTGGGCTGAACGAGCGGATGGATGATTCCACTTATACCGTGCTGGGGGATGAGGTGCTGACGCCGGAGACCTTTGAATTTCTCGGCAGCTATACGAAATATGGGGAGTTCATGGACGGGCAGGATGGGTATTGGTATGGTTTTTCCAATGAGGAAAACTCTTCGGGGGATGCCGTGATGCTCTGGATCAAGATCTCCAAGACAGACTATTCCTTTACCGAAGGCCAGTGGACGCTGTCCAACGCGCATCTTATGGACGTGGGCAGCAGGGAGCTTGGTTCTTTTCCAGAGCGTGTGGTAAAGTGCTGCATCCGGGGCGGGGATTTGTATGTACCTGCCTATGACAAGAAGGGAATCTATAAGATCAGCCTTTCCAACTCCACGGATGTGACTCTGATCGAATTCGGCTTTACTTCCAAATGGAAGCCTCTTTGCGAAACAGGAAACTGCGAGCTTTATATGACGCTGGTCGGAGACCTGATCATCGGCGGGGATTTCCAGATCACAGCGGATGACACGGTGGTCCATACCCAGGGGAGCGCACGGCTCAATGACGCCGCCACTCCCCTGTTCCAGTATAAAAACTTCCTGATTGGCTGGGGAGGCAGCTACGGAAACGAGTACCGGACGGCATACCTTCTGACGCCGTACCTGGCGACCATCAATAACCTCTCGTCAGCGGTAGTAAAGACCGTGGACAAGACCATGAAGATCACCTACACTCTGACGGAGGAGTAAGTCGGGGGATTATCAGGTCATTTCGATGGGGAGCGGTAGCCGTTGGAGCTTTCCGCTACAAGGGAAAATGCCCGGAGGTCTTCGTCCAGGCTTTTTTGGAGCCTTCGGATGGATGCGGACTTGGAAGCGAGTTCCTTTTCAAGCTCTGCCCGCCTGCGGTCAGCCAGTTCCTCTGCCGTCATGGGGCGGATACGGATGGAACTTTCGTCATATTCCACCACAATCGTGCTGCCGATGGAAAAGCCAAGCTCCTCAAGCCACCTGCCCTCCATCTGGATCTTCGGGACCTGGGTATAGGAGCCGCCGGTGCAGCGGCTGGTGTATGCGACTTTGATGTTTTTCTGTTTCATGGGCGTACCTCCTTGTGCAGTTTACGGCGGCTTTTCCTGGAAAGCCAGCAGGCATCGTGGTTTCGGATCTGGCTGAGACAGCCGGAAAGCGTAGCTCCGTGGCCGTGCTCGTGATAGGGTGTCCCCCTGTGATGGGTGTGGTAGATCAGACAGCTTCTGAAATGCGGGTACTCCTGCAGCAGGATGTGCCAGCAGTGTCCGGTGTTTTTTGACTGGATCGTAAGGGTGCATCCGCCAGACGCAATGACGGAAAAGTATCCGGCATCAATGTTTTTCAGTTCCTTCGCAGTAAACATTTTTGACCTCCTTCCTGCGGTTTTTGTGATTGTATCTATCACTCTGCCCGGCAGGAATAGCAACCTGATTCTGTGCCATAAACTGCACAAATCTTTATCCGCAGGATTGTGCAGGAAGGCGCTTTATATAGAAACTTACAGACGGGCGCTCTGACAGGGCGTCCTTTTTCATTCGGGAAAGAGAGGGATTTCATTATGAAAGAATTCTGGAACACCATCCAACTCATTTTTACCGCTGTGGGCGGCTGGCTCGGGTACTTCCTTGGCGGCTGTGACGGCCTGCTTTACGCCCTCATCGCCTTTGTGACGATCGATTATATCACGGGCGTGATGTGCGCCGTCATCGACAGGAAGTTATCCAGCGCGGTGGGCTTTAAGGGGATCTTCCGCAAGGTGCTGATCTTCCTTCTGGTCGGCATTGCCAATATCATCGATGTGCAGGTGGTCGGCGCTGGGGCGGTCTTGCGGACAGCGGTGATCTTTTTCTACATCTCCAATGAAGGCGTGAGTCTGCTGGAGAATGCAGGGCATCTGGGACTCCCCATCCCGGAAAAGATCAAAACGGTATTAGAGCAGCTCCATGACAGAGCAGAAAACGGAAAGGAAGGTAATGAATAATGGCTTACACAAACAGTTCTCTCATATCTTACACAAACCTTAGTCCGAACCATTCCGGACAGAGGACACATTCCATTGACCGGATCACACCCCATTGTGTGGTGGGCCAGCTGACGGCGGAGAGCATCTGCGGATGCTTTACAAGCACAGCTGTTCAGGCAAGCTGTAATTATGGCATCGGAAAGGATGGGAAAATCGCCCTCTGCGTAGAGGAGAAGAACCGCTCCTGGTGCTCTTCCAGCAGCGCCAACGACCAGAGGGCCGTCACCATTGAGTGCGCAAGCGACCTGAACGCTCCCTACGCAATGACCACCGCTGTTTACAACTCCCTTGTGAAGCTTTGCACGGACATCTGCAAACGGAACGGAAAGAAGAAGCTTATCTGGCTGGGGGATAAGAATAAGACACTGAACTATTCCCCAAAGTCGGATGAGATGGTGCTGACCGTCCACCGCTGGTTTGCGAACAAGTCCTGTCCGGGAGACTGGCTATATGGGAGACTTGGTGACCTTGCGGCAAAAGTCACGGCACAGCTTGGAGGAACAGCTGCTGACAGCAGCGGGACGCTGTACCGGGTGCAGACAGGCGCTTTTTCTAAGAAATCGAATGCTGACGCCCTGGAAGAGAAACTCAGAGCCAGAGGTTTTGATACCTACATGGTGCAAAGCGGCGGGCTTTACAAGGTACAGGTCGGCGCATACAGTATCAGGGCAAACGTCGAGGCAATGATGGAAAAGGTTAAGGCGGCCGGATTTGACGCTTTCATTACGACCGCATCCGGGTCAGCTGTATCTTCTTCCAATGTTAAGTCCATTGACACTCTTGCCAGGGAGGTAATTCGCGGCGATTGGAGAAACGGCGCGGAAAGAAAGCAAAGGCTGTCCGCTGCAGGATATGACTATGCAGCGGTGCAGCAGAGAGTAAATAAGTTGTTGTCATAACGGGAACGAAACGGCCTGAGGGTATCTCTTCTGAGAACCTGCAGGCCGTTTTTTTCTTTTTCGGCCAATTCTGCCAATGCTGTCCAGATAGGTTATTGAGGAATTCACTCAGATTGGAGGAAAACATAATGACTCTATCTACCAGATCAGATACAGCCCACACTGCTGCGCTTGAAGGCATTAGCACAGAACATCTTTTCACACCCGAACAATTCCAACAGGATGTGGACTATTATAGAGCCCAGTGCATTACAAAATCGCTGCTGGATTCTGGACTTATTTCCTTGTCGCAATTTAACAAATTAACCGCATTAAATCGGAAATCTTTCTCTCCTTTTCTCGCCGAAATCATGCCAGAACCCGTTGATATCACCTCCATTCAGAGGTAATATGTCACACTACCGAAGGGAGGTGAAACCGTGAAAAAGATTACAAAAATCAGCAGCGATAAGCCTAAGCAGAATGCAAAGAAGCTTCATGTAGCTGCCTACTGCCGTGTCTCCACGGATAATGATGCTCAGCTTGAAAGCCTTGAAGCGCAAAAAAAACATTATGAGAATTACATCTCTAACCGTGAGGATTGGACATTTGCAGGGTTATATTTCGATAAGGGTATCACCGGCACGAAGAAAGAAAAGCGGCCGGAATTACTGCGGATGATTGCGGACTGCAAAGCAGGTAAAATCGATTTTGTCATAACAAAATCCATCAGCCGTTTTGCAAGAAATACCACTGACTGCCTGGAATTGGTTCGCAAACTTCTGGAATTGGACATTCCTGTTTATTTCGAGAAGGAAAATCTGAATACCAGTGCCATGGAAAGCGAATTATTCCTGTCTATCCTGAGCAGCATGGCCGAGGGTGAGTCCTCCTCCATTTCTGAAAATAACAAATGGTCCATTCAGAAACGATTCAAAAACGGCACCTTCAAGATCAGCTATCCGCCCTACGGATATGACTGGAATGGGGAACAAATGGTTGTAAATCCGGAGCAGGCCAAGATTGTCAAATGGATTTTCTCCCAGATTCTTTCAGGAAAGGGAACTCTGGCCGTCGCAAACGAACTGAACAAGAAAGGTGTGCCCACGAAAAAAGGCGGACACTGGACAGCTTCAACCGTGCGCGGTATGCTCGCCAACGAAAAATATACCGGCGATGTCATTTTTCAAAAGACCTACACAGATTCTCAGTTTAATCGTCATACGAACTATGGAGAAAGAGATCGCTATGCCCTTGCCTGCCACCACGAAGCCATCATCAGCCATGAAGATTTTGACGCTGCAGCCATTCTGATCCAGCAGCGGGGCCGTGAGAAGGGCATCGTAAAGGGCAAGAATAAATACCAGAATCGCTACTGCTTTTCTGGAAAAATCTTTTGCGGCGAATGCGGAGATACGTTCAAACGGCGAATACACACCTGCAGCAATTACAAGTATGCCGCTTGGTGCTGCAATACACATATTGAGGATAAAAGCCGCTGCTCTATGAAATTTATCCGGGATGATAATCTAAAGGCAGCCTTTGTGACAATGATCAACAAACTGATCTTCGGACGCCGATTGATTCTCAAACCCTACTTAGAAGCATTGAAAGGCTCCAACAAGGACAATTCCCTGCGAAGGATCCAGGAAATTCAAAGTCTTTTGCTGGAAAATGCAGAACAGCGCGAAACCCTTGCAAAGCTGATGGCCCAAGGCTATATCGATCAGATTCTCTATAACGAAGAAAACAACTTGCTTTTAGCACAGGCCGATCAATATAAAACCGAGATTTCCGCTTTAAACAAAAGCATCTCTGGCGATGCCACACTCGTTAAATCTACCCTCACTCTGCTGCGCTTTGCGGAGAAAGGTGTGATGCTGAATGCGTTCGACGAAGCATTGTTTGAAAACGCAGTAACTCGCATTCGGGTACTCTCCCGACAGGAGATCGCCTTTGAACTGAAGTGTGGACTTACCCTAACGGAAAGGATGTGATGGAATGGGACACACACCATACGGATATCGGATAGAAAACGGGGTTGCCGTCATCGATGAGGCGGCTGCCGGAAAGCTGCGAAAACTCTATAAGAATTATCTTTCCGGTATGGGACTGCAAATGGCTGCGGCAGAAGCTGGCATTCAAACATACCACGGAACTGCCAAACGGCTGCTGATGACACAACACTACCTTGGAGATAATTTCTATCCGGCGATCATTGATGAAGAGACCTATCATAAAGCACAGGAGGAGCTTATGACACGTGCGGCTGCTCTCGGCAGACTGAACAGAACCACTAAGCAAAAACCCATCAAAACTCCAACACTTTTTACTATCCGGGATATTGAAAAACATTTTGATGACCCTGCAGTACAGGCTGAATACCTTTACAGCCTGATTGATTGTGAGGTGGGCTGATGGGAAATGTAATGGTCATCCCTGCAAGAAGGCAGGTCGGCAATAATGTCAAAAGATCTGAGAAGCCAAAACTCCGAGTCGCAGCGTACTGCCGCGTCAGTACTGACAGCGATGAGCAGGCCACCAGCTACGATGCCCAGATCGAGCATTACACAGAATATATTTCAAAGAATCCCGACTGGACTCTGGCTGGCATCTTTGCGGATGACGGAATCACTGGCACTAACACGAAAAAACGTGAGGAATTTAACCGTATGATTGACGAGTGCATGGCTGGAAACATCGACATGATTATTACGAAGTCAATCAGCCGTTTTGCCCGGAATACTTTAGATTGTCTAAAGTATATCCGGCAGCTCAAAGAGAAAAATATTCCGGTTTTCTTTGAAAAAGAGTCCATAAACACAATGGACTCAAAGGGCGAGGTGCTTCTGACCATTATGGCCTCCCTTGCCCAGCAGGAAAGCCAGAGCCTTTCTCAGAATGTTAAGCTGGGCCTGCAGTACCGTTACCAGCAGGGACATGTGCAGGTCAATCATAACCGCTTCCTCGGCTACACCAAGGATGCTGACGGGCATCTGGTCATTGATCCGGATCAGGCTGAGATCGTCCGGCGCATTTACCGAGAGTATCTGGAAGGCTCCAGCATGGATAAAATTGCTGCTGGATTGGAAGCGGACGGCATCCTGACCGGCGCTGGAAAAACAAAATGGCATACCAGCACCATCAACAAGATTCTCCGGAATGAAAAGTATATCGGCGACGCGCTTCTGCAAAAGACCTATACCACAGACTTTCTGACTAAAAAGCGCATCAAGAACAACGGCATCGTTCCACAGTACTATGTTGAGGGTGACCATGAAGCGATTATTCCAAAGGACATCTTTTTGCTGGTGCAGGAAGAATTGGTCCGCAGGCGACGCGTCCACACCAGTAAAAATGGCAAGCGCCATTGTTATTCCTGCAAACATTGTTTTGCCCAGATCGTTTTCTGCGGCGAATGCGGAGAGTTTTACCGGCGAGTCCACTGGAACAACCGTGGATGTAAATCCATCGTCTGGCGCTGCTGCAGCCGCCTGGACAACACCGGCCATTCCTGCCGCAGCCGCACGGTAAATGAAAGTTTGCTGGAACAGACAGCTATCGATGCCATCAATCAGGTACTTTGTAAAAAAGATGATTTTCTGAAAACCCTGCAGGCCAATATTGCTACAGTCATTAAACAGGGAGACAATCTCTCACCGGAAGTAATCGACACTCGCCTGCGGGAGCTTCAAAAAGAACTTCTGAAAAAAGCCAATCAAAAAGACGATTATGACGCCATTGCAGATGAGATACTCAGACTCCGGGATATGCGCAAACAGTCCGAAGTGGACAGCGTGATCAAGGATGAGCAAATGAAGCAGATCAATGATCTGCAAGATTTTATCCGAAGCCAGCCTACTACCATCACAGAATTTGACGAGGTACTGATCAGGAGGCTTATTGCAAAGATTACTGTCTATTCGGATGATTTTACTGTAGAATTCAGATCCGGGATTATAATCGATATCAAAGCATAAAGTAAGGCTCCTTACTGCCGGGATACATCCTCGCAGCAAGGAGCCTCTTTTACCACAGCCTCCGGTTATTTAAACCGCTAACTCAACCCTCAAGCTAAAACATCTAAACAGACCACTCAATCTGCACACATCCAAACCGACTATTCAACCCTCCGGTCAAAAGCATAGATATGTTCTGTCAAAGGTTTTTATGGTCATCTCACGGTCTTCTGGAACTGTCATTGAAACACTCGGAACGCCCGGAAATAAAGCACTTTTCATGAATCAATCCTTAACCCGTGACATCAAAACTACCGTTTCAACATGCACCGTCATCCCAAACTGGTCCACACCCCTGACTCTCTTCACCTCATACCCTCCATCGCACAGAATCTTCAAATCCCGGGCCAGGGTGGCGGAGTCGCAGCTCACATACACAATCCGCTCCGGGCGCAGCTTCAGCATAGCCGAAAGGCATGCCTGATCGCAGCCTTTTCTGGGCGGGTCTACCACCACCACATCAGGAGGCAGAATGGATTTTCCTAAAGCCTCCTCCGACAGCGCCTCCTGCACACTGCCAGCAAAAAATTCTGCGTTTTCGATGCCATTTAAAACTGCGTTCTCCTTTGCATCCTCTATGGCCTGGGGCACAATTTCCACTCCATACACCTTTTTTGCGCCTCCTGCAAGGAAAAGGGAAATGGTTCCAATGCCGCAGTACAAGTCCCACACGATTTCCTTTCCCGTAAGACCTGCATATTCCAGGGCAAGACTGTAGAGCTTTTCTGTCTGCATGGGGTTTACCTGATAGAAGGAAAGGGGAGAAATTTTAAAGGTCAATGCCCTTTCTGTGGCCGGATACCCTTCCTTTTGCATATCTCTTGTATGAAGCACATCGGTGATAAAGGGCTGTCCCCAAAGATTATGTATTTCCTTTCCCATAATTACGTTGGTTTTTTCGGTATTGATGCTGACTGACACACTTGTCATGCCTTGTATCCGGGCCAGTTTTGCAAGCAATTCTCCCTGATTAGGCAAAAATTCATTATTTCGTTTCTGTGTGCCCCTGGCTTGATATGACAATTTTGTCATTTTTTTATTCAGCACAAGGCAGACCATGATTTCGCCGGTGGAAAAGCCCTTTCTGATCAATATATGGCGGATCAATCCAAGTCCTGTGGTTTCCTCATAGGGCGGAACATGGTTTTCTTCCATGTAATTTAAGATGACCTGCAAAATCTCCTTATTCTCTTTTGGTCCAAGAAGGCAGTCCTGATTGGGAATAATGTGGTGGGTGCGGCCCGCATAAAAGCCCGCCGTCACCCTTCCCTCTTTGTCTCTTCCCACAGGATATTGGGCCTTATTGCGGTAGCGGAAGGGGTTTTCCATACCGATTACAGGCTCCATTCTGGCCTCCACATAGTCGGGAGAAAAGCCGCCGATGCGGATGAGATTGTTTTTGATTTTTTCCTGTTTAAACAAAAGCTGTCTTTCATAGGAAAGGGGCTGGAGCTGGCAGCCGCCGCACTGTCTGCACACAGGGCATTTTGGCTCCACGCGAAAAGGAGAAGGCGCAAGCACCTTCTCTAATCTGGCGTAAGCATAATGCTTTTTACTCTTTACAATTTTGGCCTCCACCTGGTCGCCGATAACGGCGTCCTTCACAAACAAGGTAAAGCCGTCAACCTTTCCGATTCCCTGTCCGTCCTTATCCATATCCTCTATCGTGACGGTAACGTGATCATTTTTTTGATATTCCATGCCTTCTCCCGTTTTCGCAGCATTTTAATTTGAAACTTTCTTATTTGTCCAAAATGTCCAAAAGCTCCAGAATCATCTTCTCCATCTGTTCCTTATCCTGCTCCTTCATGGCGGACGTTATGGTGACGGTGGTATCTGTAAAAGTAATATTTTTACTCTTCTCAAACATTCCCTTTATCACCTTAGCAGCCATGGGCGCCCAGGAGCCGTTTTCTATAAGGCCAATTCTGCGGTTTTGAAAGTTTCTTTCCAAAAGCCTTCGGATAAAATCCTCCATAAAGGGAAAAATGCCGCCGTTATAGGTGCTGCATGCCAGCACCAGCTTATCATAGCGGAAAGCCTCTGATACGGCCTGGGACAGGTCGGTTCTGGCCAGATCATAAACCACAACCTCACCTGCATTTCTTTTTTTCAATTCCTCCGCAAGGAAAAGAGCTGCCTTCCTTGTGTGTCCGTAAATGGAAGCATAGAAAACTGCAATTCCCTGGCTTTCCGGCGTATAGGAGGACCATTTTTGATACAGATCCAGATAATATCCCAGGTTTTCCTGTAAAATAGGGCCATGGAGCGGGCAGATGACGGCAATGTCAAGCTCTGCTGCCTTCTTTAATACATTCTGCACCTGTACTCCATATTTCCCCACAATGCCGATATAGTAGCGGCGGGCCTCGTCCGCCCAGGGCTCTTCTTTATCCAGGGCCCCGAACTTTCCGAAGGCGTCCGCACTAAAGAAGAGCTTTTCCGTCTGCTCGTAGGTCATCATCACCTCCGGCCAGTGAACCATGGGAGCAAAGAGAAACTGCAGTGTGTGGCTTCCCAGGGACAGGGTGCCTCCGTTCTCCGCCTTTATGCTTCTTTCCGCAATCTTCTCCTGTAAAAGGGCGCCGTCCTCTTCCCCATAAAGAAACTGCTTTATCATTTCAAAGGTTTTTGGTGTAGCTGCTACCTTTGCATCAGGATATTTGCGCAGGAATAAAGGAATTCCCCCTGAGTGGTCCGGCTCCATGTGCTGAACGATCAGATAGTTGGGCTTTCGTCCATCCAGCTCTCTTTCCAGATTTTCCAGCCATTCTCCGGTAAAGCTCTCGTCCACGGTATCCATAACCGCAATTTTTTCATCCAGAATCACATAGGAATTATAGGACATACCCATCGGAACAGGGTACTGGCCCTCAAACAAGTCTGTCTTGTGATCATTTACACCAATATATCTTACGCTGTCGCTGATTTTCATTTCAATCTCCCTTCTCAAACGTTTATTCTCTTCTACTGCAGCCTGCTGGCTCTCAAATTGGAATCAAACAGTCTGTTATAACCAAACCAGCCTGCATTGTCTGCATTATTTTCCAGAATTTCTTTAAAGGTCTCCAGCTTCGCATCCGTATCATCCGCATAATTCAGGGCCAAGGCCTCTATAATGGCAGGCACCTTAGGAGAACCGTACTCATATTTTCCATGATGGGCCAAAATACAGTGCTCCACCTGCATCAGCAGGCTGTCCGGAAAATCCTTGATCTTGGCTGCTTTTCCCGCAACCATCTGGGCTCCCATAACAATGTGCCCCAAAAGCTGTCCCTCGTCCGTGTAATCATTTGCCGGAAAAGCGGATATCTCTCTGGTTTTCCCGATATCGTGGCACATGGCCGCCGTCAAAAGAAGGTCTCTCTTTAAAATGGGATAAGCGCTGCAATAATAATCGCACAGCTTTGTCACACTTAAAGTATGCTCCAATAATCCTCCCACAAAACCATGATGTACTGTTTTTGCTGCGGAGGAATTGCAGAATACCTTTACAAAGTCACTGTCCTCCACAAAAAAGGCCTCCAAAAGCTGTCTCAAATAGGAATTTTGTATGCTTCGTATCAAAGAAACCAGCTCTTTATACATTTCATCAATGTTCTTGGAGCTTACGGGAAGATAGTCTGCAGCGTTGTATTCTCCCTCCCTGCACACCCGGATTCTTTTTACGCTGACCTGAAGGGCCCCTAAAAAATTAGTCACATCCCCGTAAACCTCTATATAATCCATTGTGTCATAATCCCCGATGCCGGGATTGTTGGGCTCCCACACCTTTGCGTCTATGGTTCCTGTTTTATCCTGAAGAATCACATTTTCGTATGCCTTCCCGTTTTTTGTCACCGCCGGCTGCTTATGCTTGCACAGGTAAATGTCAAAAATTCTGTCTCCCTCTTTAAAGTCCTTGATATATTTCATTTTTCACAGGGCCCAAAGCCCCTCTCCTTTCTTTTCTTTATTCTGCTGTTTAGGTAATTGCGAAACTCGCTCTCTGGTATCAGAAACTGGGCGTAATAACCAAAATAAGAATGACTAGCTACTGCTTCGGAACCCGTTTTTGGTTATTATGACCAGGTTCGTGACTTTGTCAGCAAGTTTCGCAAACGCCTATTCTGCCGTTCCCAGTACAATGCTGAAATTCATTTCCCTGTACTCGTTTTGGGCCTGGCGCATGATCTGAATATTTATCTGGTCTCCTGCCTCCATCTGCAGAAGCACCGTAGAATATTCCCCGAAATTTACAATGGTTCTGTCGTCTATGGCTACAATCACATCCCCTTGCTGTATACCGGCCAGCATGGCGGGAGAATCCATATCCACTTCCCTCACATAAGCTCCGTAGGGCACTCCCAGCTCCTCATGAGCCTCCTGTGTCACATCCACTCCGCTGATGCCCAGATAGGCCACGCTCTCGCCGTTTGACATTTTTTCGATGACCTTTTTCAGCTCTGTAATACCGTAAGCGCCAATCACATTGGTCATGTCTGAACCGGCCTTTTCACCGGTTATAATGCCGATTACCTGTCCCTGCAGGTTAAAAAGCACCCCTCCCCCATTTCTGCTTCCGCTGATATCCGTAAACAGAAGCTTATAATTTCTGTCCACGGCAAAGAGCTGGCTGTTGACGGCGGTAATCATGCCGTATCCCACAGAATTGCTGATCCCCATGGGACTTCCCATTGCAATTACCGGGGTTCCCACAATATTTTTGGCATTGGAGGAGCCAAGAGCTGCCACCTTGATCAAATCCTCCCTGTTCTCCTGGGGAAGATCATTTAAGCTTACGGAAAGCACCGCAAGATTGGTAAAGGAATCCTTCTGCTTTACCTGGGCTTTCACCTGAACGCCGTTATAAAATTCCATGGAAAGCTCCTGTGCATCATTTATGGGCGTATTGTCCGCCAGCACAAGAAGCTCTCTCCCATTGTTGGCTATTATCACGCCAAAGGATTGGTTCTGGCTTTCCTGTACGTTGTTAAACCAGTCAATATTGGAGGTGACCCCTGTAACCGTTACCATGGATTCATTGAGCTGAGAAACAAATTCCGACATGGCAGTGTACAGCTGTCTGTAATCCTCTTTATCCAGCTGAATCTGAGAAAGAATTGACTCAATCTGTTCCTCCTCTAACACAACCTCTGTTTCCTGTCTGCTTTCCTCCTGATTCTGGGCCTGCATATTATCCGACAGCATTTCCTCCGGCGACATTTCCTCCTGGTCCTCTGGAAAGACAATGGGCTGGGGCTCCTCCTCCGGATAAAGCCAGTTGCTGATCACCGGCTCAAGCACAAGAAAGGTAAAACAGGCAATCAAACCGAAAATAACAGCCATGGCGGCAGTGATGATGGTCCGTCGGATCAGCTTTCTTTTATTCACCGGCCGTTCCTTTATCTTTTCAATCAAGAAATCGTTTTTGTCCTTCTGTTCCAAACCAGACATCTTCTTCCTCTTTCCTTGGGCATCTTTCCTTAAAAGTATATCGGATTCCCCTATAAAAGTAAAGAATCCTATACCAAAATCCTTTTCACCTATGCTATAATGATTACGTTCCAGAATTTCAAAGCCGCCTGGGCGGCAGAATGAGAGGAAATATGAACGAAAAGGGATTAAGGACCTTGGAATATCATAAGGTCATACGGCTTTTAACCGATAAAGCGGATTCCGAACCGGGCAGAAGCTGCTGCCGCAAGCTTCTGCCCTCCACAGACATCCGGGAAATACAAAAAGCACAGGAGGAAACGAAAGACGCTCTTTCCCGCCTGTTTAAAGCAGGCAGCACTTCCTTTGGCAGCAACACAGATCTTTCATTTTCCATAAAGTCCCTGGAGGTGGGAAGCACCCTTTCCGCACCGGAGCTTTTAAAGATCGCAGGCTTTTTGGACAATGTAAACCGCGTTCGCACCTATGGAAGGAGGGAAAGAGAGGAGGAAAATACAGACAGTCTGGACGGATATTTTGAACAGCTCACTCCTCTGACACAGATAGCCTCGGAGATCAACCGCTGCATTTTGTCCGAGGAGGAAATTGCGGACGACGCAAGCCCACAGCTCAAAAGCATCCGCCGTTCTATTTTGCTTACCAATGAGAAAATACATTCCCAGTTAAATTCCATGGTCAACGGCTCTCTTCGCACCTATCTGCAGGATGCGGTGATTACCATGCGAAATGACCGCTACTGCCTCCCCGTAAAGGCAGAATACAAGGGACAGGTAAGCGGAATGGTTCACGACCAGTCCTCCACGGGCTCCACCTTTTTTATTGAGCCTGCAGCTGTGGTGAATTTAAACAATCAATTAAAGGAGCTTGCCTTAAAGGAGCAGGAGGAAATCGAACGGATTTTAGCCTCCTTAAGCGCCATGGCGGGAGAGCATACGGAGGAGCTCTCCCAAAATCAGACCGTGATGACACAGCTGGATTTTATTTTTGCAAAGGCAAAGCTTGCCATGGAGCAAAACGCCACCAGGCCCCAATTCAATACAGAGGGCTATATCCAGATCAGAAAGGGACGCCATCCCCTTTTGGACAAAAGGAAGGTGGTTCCCATCGACATCCATCTGGGAAAGGATTTCGACCTTTTGATCATTACCGGGCCAAATACCGGAGGAAAAACCGTATCCTTAAAAACAGTGGGGCTTTTTGCCCTTATGGGACAGGCGGGGCTTCATATTCCCGCTCTTGACCGCTCCCAGCTTTGTATCTTTACGGAGGTTTACGCGGATATCGGAGATGAGCAGAGCATCGAACAGAGCCTGTCCACATTTTCCTCCCACATGACCAGCATTGTCCACATTCTGGCCCATGCGGATGAGAATTCTCTGTGCCTGTTTGACGAGCTGGGAGCCGGAACGGATCCCACGGAGGGAGCGGCTCTTGCCATTGCCATTTTAAATCATCTGCATGACAGGGGAATCCGCACCATAGCCACCACCCACTACAGCGAGCTGAAGCTCTATGCCCTCTCCACTCCCTTTGTGGAAAATGCCTGCTGTGAATTCGATGTGGAAACCCTGCGTCCCACCTACCGGCTTTTGATCGGCATACCCGGTAAAAGCAACGCCTTTGCCATCTCCTCAAAGCTGGGGCTTCCCGATGAGATCATAAACGCCGCAAAGGAACAGATCGGCAAGGAGGAAAAGACCTTCGAGGATGTGATCGCAGATTTGGAGCAGAGCCGGATCACCATCGAAAAGGAACGGCAGGAGGCAGCCCAGTATAAAGAAAAGGTACGCACCCTGGAAGAACAGCTCAGACAAAAGAACGAAAAAATCGACCGGGCAAAGGAGCGTATCCTGCAGGAGGCCAATGAAAAGGCCAGAGCCATTCTGCAGGAGGCAAAGGAAGTGGCGGACGAGACCATCCGGGACTTTAATAAGGCAGGCGCCGGATCGGATATCAAGGAGCTTGAGAAAAAAAGACAGAAGCTGCGAGGAAAAATAGAGGAAAAAAGCCAAAAGCTCAGCTTAAGGAATGCCTCCGACACTTCCAAAAAAATCGGAATCGACCCCAAAAAGCTGAAAAAAGGGGACAGCGTAAAAATTGTCTCCATGGGATTAAAGGGCACTGTAAGCACACTCCCCGACTCCAAGGGAGCCTTGTTCGTCCAGTGCGGTATCATACGCACCCAGACAAACGTAAAAGACCTGGTATTCGCAGAGGAGGAGACCGTAACCTCCCCCAGGCTCCAGCGCACCAATACCGGTAAAATCAAGCTGTCCAAGTCCTACAGCGTTTCCACGGAGATCAATCTTCTGGGCAAAACAGTGGACGAGGCTCTTTCCCTTTTGGACAAATACTTAGACGACGCTTATCTGGCTCATCTTCCCAGTGTGCGCATTGTCCATGGCAAGGGAACCGGAGCCCTTAGAAACGCCGTGCACAATCATTTAAAGCGCCTGAAATACGTAAAGGATTTCCGTCTGGGAGAGTACGGGGAGGGAGACGCAGGCGTTACCATCGTAACCTTCCGATAGAACTGTATGATTCATATAAAGGAGCAGGTATGGTAAATAAACAGAAAATTTTAATTGTAGATGACGACAACAATATCGCAGAGCTGATTTCTCTGTATCTCACAAAGGAATGCTATGAGACCTTGATCGTAAACGATGGAGAGTCCGTTCTTCCTGCAGTGGAGAGCTTTTCTCCCAATTTGATTCTTCTGGATTTGATGCTTCCCGGCATTGACGGATATCAGGTCTGCAGAGAGGTTCGGGCAAAGCATACTATTCCCATCATCATGCTTTCCGCAAAGGGAGAGGTTTTTGACAAGGTGCTGGGACTGGAGCTGGGCGCAGACGATTACATTGAAAAGCCCTTTGACTCCAAGGAGCTGGTGGCCCGGGTAAAGGCCGTTCTGCGCCGGTATAAGCCTGCGGTGGTGCTTCCGGAAAACCCAAACGACAAGTGTGTGGAATATCAGGACCTTTCCATCAACCTTACAAATTATTCCGTGGTCTATATGGGGCATACCGTGGAGATGCCTCCCAAGGAGCTGGAGCTTTTGTATTTTCTGGCCTCCTCCCCCAACCATGTTTTCACCAGAGAACAGCTTCTGGATCAGATTTGGGGCTATGAATATATCGGAGACACCCGCACTGTGGATGTACACATCAAACGCCTTCGGGAAAAAATCAAGGATCACGCTAACTGGAAGATTTCAACTATCTGGGGAATCGGCTACAAATTTGAGGTGCGCAGTGAATCATGAAAAAAACCCTTTATCTGAAATTTGTGCTGGCTTATTTTATCTTCGGTGTTTTTGGATTCATTATTGTCACCACCTTTGTGCCAAATATGACAAGGGAGCACCTGATCCGGGAAAAAGCCGAAAGCCTTTACTATGAAGCCACTCTTATCGGAAATACTTACGCCAGCGGCCTTTACACCAACGAGACCAGTCTTGAAACCGTAAAAACACAGCTGGATTCCCTGGCAGTGTACTTAAACTCCGTGATCCGCATTATCAATCCTTCCGGGCGTCTGGTGTTGGACACCAATACTCCCATAGATGTGGAAAATGTGGTGGTGATCGAGGATTTTGACCCAACCATCACAAGCGGCTCCTATTATACCATAGGAGATTTTTTTGGAAGCTTCAACACGGATGTGCTCACTGTACTGGCCCCCATCACCTCAAATTATATGGTAAAGGGATATGTGGCTATCCATTGTGATATGCAGGATATCGAGGAGTCCTGCAACAGCCTTTTGAATATTTCCTATATTACTCTGGTTATTTTTATTTTTGCTTTCGCTGATTATTTTGATTTTCTTTACGGAAATTGTCTACATTCCTCTGCGGAAAATCACACACGCCACAGAGCAGTAC
>NZ_CEWDFQ010000010.1:0-22338 GCF_982438285.1 Acetatifactor sp.
GGTGCGTCCCATCAAGCCCCTGACACCCCCTTCTCCCACACCCAGTGTGCAGATGGTTCCCAGCAATAAAAACCAGCCCTCCAGACCTCGGGCGGATAAGCCTAAGAATCAGGAGCCTGCAAACAGCCAGGCACAGACACAAGCTCAGGCAAAGCCAGGCATACAGCCGCAGCAGGCTGTAAGATCGGACAGACCCGTGCGGGATGGACAGGGGCAGGACAATCGCAGCCGCGACGGCAGAGGACAGGGCAGCAGGCCCCAGAATCAGGAGGGACGCCAGCAGGGCCAGCCGGGAAGAGGAGGCGCTTCAAATGGAAGATATCAAAGCGGCGAGAGACAAAGCGGATTCCAGAGATCTGGCAGACCTGGCGGGGAAGGCGGTCAGAGCGGTCAGGGTGACCGCCGCAGCGGCGGCGGCAGTCAGGGCGGCGGCCGCGGCTTTAACAATTCGAACCGCGATAATAGAGGAATGCGCTCGTCAGGCGGAAATGGGACGGGAAGCGGACCCAGAGATAATAAGCCGGGCAAGAGCTTTGCTTCTGAGGCTCCGTCCAAGGATATGGAGAAGAAGCGGGAGGAAGAAAAGAGACGCTTCAGCCAGGAGAGAGATAAGCGCTCCAGAAAGGATCATATCTATGAAGAGGAGGAGGCGCTGAAGAACAAGCCTGGAAGGTTTATCAAGCCTGAAAAGAAGAAGGAAGAGACGGCGGAAGAGGCTATCAAGGTGATTACGCTGCCAGAGACCATCACCATAAAGGAACTGGCGGACAAGATGAAGCTTCAGCCTTCCGCCATTGTGAAAAAATTGTTCCTGGAGGGCAAGGTCGTTACGGTAAATCAGGAGATTTCCTATGAGGACGCGGAGAATATCGCCATGGAATATGATATTCTGTGTGAGAAGGAAGTCAAGGTGGACGTGATCGAGGAGCTCTTAAAGGAAGAGGATGAGGATGAAGCCAATCTGGTGGAAAGACCGCCCGTTATCTGCGTTATGGGACATGTGGATCACGGGAAGACCTCGCTGCTTGACGCTATCCGAAAGACAAATGTGACGGATAAGGAGGCCGGCGGTATTACACAGCACATCGGTGCGTATACTGTGAATGTGGGCGAGCGTAAAATCACGTTTTTGGATACGCCCGGCCACGAGGCGTTTACCGCAATGCGTATGCGCGGCGCAAATTCCACAGATATTGCAATTCTGGTGGTGGCGGCGGACGACGGCGTGATGCCCCAGACGGTGGAGGCAATCAACCACGCAAAGGCCGCAGGCATTGAGATCATCGTGGCTGTAAACAAGATAGATAAGCCCTCTGCAAATATTGACCGTGTAAAGCAGGAGCTGGCGGAATATGAGCTGATCCCCGAGGATTGGGGCGGCAGCACTGTGTTTGCGCCGGTATCCGCAAAGACCGGAGAAGGCATAGAGCAGCTTCTGGAGATGATTCTGCTGACGGCAGACATTCTGGAGCTGAAGGCGAATCCCAACAGACGGGCCAGAGGCCTTGTCATCGAGGCGGAGCTGGACAAGGGCCGGGGCCCTGTGGCTACTGTGCTGGTGCAGAAGGGAACCCTTCATGTGGGAGATTTTGTTTCGGCGGGAGCAAGCCATGGAAAAGTGAGAGCCATGGTGGACGATAAGGGAAGACGGGTAAAAGAGGCTGGACCCTCCACGCCCGTTGAAATTCTCGGCTTGTCCGATGTGCCCAGCGCAGGAGAGGTATTCCTGGCACACGACAGCGACAAGACAGCTAAGTCTTACGCGGAGACCTATCTTGCCCAGAATAAAGAGAAGATGCTTGAGGAAACTAAGGGCAGAATGTCTCTGGATGATTTGTTCTCTCAGATCAAGGAGGGCAATTTAAAGGAATTGAATTTGATTGTGAAGGCGGATGTACAGGGAAGCGTGGAGGCTGTGAAACAGTCTTTGATGAAGCTGTCCAACGAGGAAGTGGTAGTGAAGTGCATTCATGGCGGCGTGGGCGCCATCAACGAGTCCGACGTAACCCTGGCCAGCGCATCCAATGCCATCATTATCGGTTTTAACGTAAGACCTGATGCCACGGCAAAGGCCACTGCAGAACGAGAAGGCGTGGACGTAAGGCTTTACAAGGTGATTTATCAGGCCATCGAGGATATTGAGGCAGCTATGAAGGGAATGCTTGACCCTGTATTTGAAGAGAAGGTGATCGGCCATGCGGAGGTGCGTCAGATTTTCAAGGCTTCCGCTATCGGAAACATTGCAGGCGCCTATGTGCTTGACGGCGAATTCCAGAGAGGCTGCAAGATTCGTATCAGCAGAGAGGGCAAGCAGATTTACGAAGGCGCGCTGGCGTCATTAAAGAGATTTAAGGATGATGTAAAAGAAGTGAAGGCGGGATTCGAGTGCGGTCTTGTGTTTGAGGGCTTTGACCAGATGCAGGAGTTTGATATCGTAGAGGCCTATATTATGGTTGAAGTGCCGCGATAGAGGAATCCGTCCGCCGAAAACAGACAGGATTGAGAATATGAGAAAAAATAGTGTAAAAAATACCCGTATCAACGGGGAGGTGCAGAGAGTTTTGGCGGAAACCATCCGCGGACAGATTAAGGACCCCCGTATCAGTCCGTGGACAAGCGTGGTGGCAGTGGAGGTTGCCCCCGATTTGAAAAGCTGCAAGGCGTGGATCAGTGTGCTTGGTGGAAAAGAAGAGCGGGAGGCTACTCTGGAGGGACTAAAAAGCGCGGAAGGCTTTTTGAGGATGAAGCTGGCAAAGACCATCAATCTGCGCAATACGCCGGAAATCACCTTTGTGATGGATCAATCTATTGAATACGGGGTGAATATGTCCCGCAAAATTGATGAGGTGATGACCAGGGATGCCGCCGGTGAGACAAATGAGGATGGGAAAGAAACGCCCATCCTGTCCGAGCCGGAGAATTTCGGGGAGGAGGAAGTATGAACCTACTGGAAGAATGCAGGAGTGCAAAAAGAATCGGCATCGGTGGTCATATCCGCCCGGACGGAGACTGTGTGGGAGCCTGCCTGGCCCTTGGACGATATCTGAAAAGGGGGCTTCCCGGTGCGTTTATAAAGGTGTTTTTGGAAAAGCCTGCCGACGTGTTTCAGGAAATAGCAGGCTTTGAGGAGATCGACAGCGACTTTGGGGCCCAGGAGCCCTTTGACGTGTTTTTCGCCCTGGACTGCGGTGCGGACCGCCTGGGAGAGGCTGAGGACTATTTTGCAAATGCGGGAAAGAAAATCAATATTGACCACCATGTGAGCAACAGCGGAAGCGGGGATATCAATGTGATCAAGCCCAAGATCGGTTCCACCTGTGAGGTGCTTTATGATCTGTTTGAGGCAGATAGGCTTGACAGGGAGATCGCCATGGCCTTATATATTGGAATCATCCATGATACTGGGGTTTTTCAATATTCCAACACAACGCCGGATACGCTCAAAAAGGCTTCCGCACTGATTGCCTACGGCTTTGATTTTCCAAGGCTGATTCAGGAAACCTTTTATCAGAAAACCTATGTGCAGGCTCAGGTGATGGGCCGTGCCCTTATGGAGAGCATCCGTTTTTTGGATGGAAGATGTATTGTCAGCGCCCTGGATAAAAAGACCATGGAATTTTATAATGTGGAGCCCAAGGATCTGGATGGCATCGTGAACCAGCTTAGGAATATTAAGGGCATCAGCTGCGCTATTTTCATGTATCAGACGGGAACGCTGGAATACAAGGTAAGTCTGCGCACGGACGAGAAGGTGGACGCGGCTAAGGTTGCCGCCTATTTTGGCGGAGGCGGTCATGTGCGGGCTGCGGGCTGCACTATGCGGGGAACCTTCCACGACTGTGTAAACAATCTGTCTTTACATATTGAAAAGCAGTTGAATGGAGAAAACAGTTGACATGTTAAGCGGCATCATAGTGATTGATAAGGAGCCTGGCTTTACGTCTCACGACGTGGTGGCAAAAATGCGCGGTATTTGCGGACAAAGAAAAATTGGACACACGGGCACCCTGGACCCTATGGCTACGGGTGTGCTGCCTGTGTGCCTGGGAAATGCTACAAAGCTGTGCGATCTGCTCACCGAAAAGGATAAGGAGTATGAAGCGCAGCTTTTGCTGGGAGTCACCACGGACACCCAGGATGTGACGGGCAGAGAGCTTTCGCGCAGGGAGGTTTCCCTGAACGAGGAACAGGTGAGGGAGGCCGTTTACTCCTTTCAGGGGGAATACAGCCAGATACCGCCCATGTATTCGGCAATAAAGGTAAATGGAAAACGGCTCTATCAGCTTGCAAGACAGGGAAAGGAAGTGGAAAGGCAGGCACGGAGGGTGACCATTGGGAAGATCGAAATATTGGATGTAAGCCTTCCTTTGGTTACCATCCGGGTTTTGTGCTCAAAGGGAACCTATATCAGAACCCTCTGTGCAGATATCGGAGAAAAGCTGGGCTGCGGAGGCGTCATGAAAAGTCTCACCAGAACCAGGTCGGGAAGCTTTTTTCTGAAGGATGCGGTTACGCTTTCCAAACTGGAAGCACTTCGTGACCAAAACCGCCTGGAAGAGGTTTTGATACCGCCGGATCAGGTGTTTGCATCCAACCCACTTTTGCATGTATTGGAAGCATATCAGAACCTTGTGGAAAATGGGAACCCTGTCTATGTGGAGCAGACCAGGGAGAAGAAGGCTTTTGGACCGGGGGAATGGGTGAGAATCTATCGGTCAGATGACAGCTTTGCAGGCATTTACGCCTATGACGAGCAGCACAGGCAGTACAGGCCGGTAAAAATGTTTCTGTAAAATACCAATCGCGTAACGGAAGGTGTGTTAAGTCAGTTGGAAATTATAACAGGTACAACAGATTTTTTTCTGGAGAAGGAGACGGCAGCTGCAGTCGGGAAATTTGACGGAGTTCATATCGGGCACAGAAGGCTTTTGGAGGAGGTTTTAAACTGTAAAAACCATGGCCTTGCTGCCTGTGTGTTTACCTTCGATCCGGCGCCGGCCGTGCTGTTTGGGACAGGCGACGGAAAGGAGCTTACCACCAGAGAGGAAAAGCGGACTCTCTTTGAACGGATGGGCGTGGACATTCTGGTGGAGTTTCCCCTGACAAAGCAGACGGCTGCCATGCCTCCGGAGATTTTTGTGTCGGAGGTTTTGGCGAGACGGATGAACGTAAGGTTGATAGCTGCCGGAAGGGATTTGTCCTTCGGGGCCGGGGGACGGGGAAATGCCGCTCTTTTGCAGTCTCTGTCCAAAGACCTGGGATATGAAGTGAAGATTATAGAAAAAGTGTGCTTTCGGGGAAAAGAGGTCAGCTCCACATACATCAAAAGCCAGGCAGAGGCGGGGAATATGAAGCTTGTGGAGCAGCTTCTGGGCATGCCTTATCCAATTATGGGAAAGGTAGCACACGGAAACCGTATTGGAAGAACCCTGGGGTTTCCCACGGTAAACCTGGTTCCCGGGGAGAGCAAGCTGCTTCCGCCCAATGGTGTTTATTATTCCCAGGTTCGTTATGGCAGCAGAAAATACCGGGCCATCAGCAACGTGGGGTATAAGCCCACAGTGACAAATGAGCGGGTGCTGGGAGTGGAATCTTATTTATATGATTTTGATCAGGAAATCTATGAGGAGCCTGTAGAGGTTTATCTTCTGGGCTTCCGGCGACCCGAAAAGCGGTTTGATGGCCTGGAGGAATTGAAAAAACAACTGAAAGAGGATATAGAGGCGGGGCTGCGGTTTGCTTAAGGAGCAAAGCCGCAGCCTTTTTTAGGGTCAGATAGACCCAGTTGAGTACGGTGGAGTTTCTCAACAGAGGGAGTATCCCATAAATTTACCTCCTTATCTTTTGACATGAATTACATTTTTTCATAACGGCCAGCCTTGGTTCAAATTTGATTATGTATCCATCCAATTCAACCATACCATAAGCCTATAAGCGGACTTTTCTTTCTTGTCTGCAGGCGTCATCGGTATTCTGCTCTACTATGCGTCCTGCGGTGGTGCAATAATGCCCAAGTTCTTCGTAGCTCAATAAATATTACTCTTACTCCGAAACGTCATCCACGATGTCATCATCGTGCTGGTCTCCGTCTGCTGTTTGGCCTATGCCTGTACGCTTGTGCACAGCATCCGGAATAAGGGAATATTTTTCTAGAGCTTTCATTTCAACTACTTTATTTTGCTCCTGGCATCGGGTATATTCTTTACCTAGAACCACATCAATAATCTCTTTGCCGTAGTGGTCGAGGAGATGGTACTTTTCTATAAGTCCTATTTCGGTCAGGTTAAGCTGAATGCTTCCATCTTCATTATATCCGTCATACCCAAAAGCCAAAAAAATATCATTTACTTTATATAGCTTGCAAAGTTTTAAAAGCATATCTGCAGACGGCTCTGCCCTGCCAGTTTCCCATGCACTGAATGTAGACTGGCGAACCCCGAGTAACTCATATACCTGTTTTTGTGTATATCCAGCTTGTATTCGTAAATCTTTTAAAGTCTCGGAAAATTCCTTTTTCATGTGGGAATACCTCTTAATCTCCATTATAATGAAAATTTTTCGTAAGTTAATAAAAATATTAAAAATTTTGTTAAAAGCACCTGATAAACAAAAAAATAGTATTGCTGGCAAAAAAAGAAGAATTAATGGACTTAATTAAAAAATGCTGAATTATGCCGCTTTTTAAATATTTCATTCTCAATCTTAAGGCGCTGGATTTCTTTCTTGAGAGTCTTAAACTCCTTGAGGCGACTGTTACAGGAAATTTTGGGAAAATGCAAGAAACGGTTGACAGGCTGTAATAGGAATTGTATAATTTGAAATGTAGCGTAATAATTTTGTAACAAAATTGTAATACTAAGAATACAAAAGCGCGGATGAGACTGCGGACAGTGAATGAATTCGGGGAGCATCCGCATATTGGGAAAGGCAGTTACATGAATCAGAATAGAAAAATTTCCAGAAAGATCACAATGGTTTCCGCAGGTCTTATTTTCTCTATGGCCCTGAGTCCTATCCAGGCCTCTGCGGCTACAAGCACCGATATCCTTCAGACTGCGGGTGTGGCTTCCATTTTGGAGACCAGCCTCTCTACGGAGGAATACTTAGCTATTGCCCAACAGGCCCAGGGAGCTTTATGGGGTTATACCAATCTGGGGATTGCCCATGTGGAAAGCGGCAATCTTAATGTCCGCGAGCAGCCCTCCACAGACAGCAGGCTGGTGGGGAAGCTTCCCAAGAATGCAGCCTGTGAAATCCTTGGAACAGAGGGAGAATGGGCCCGCATTCAGTCAGGAGAGGTGGAAGGCTATGTGAATCTGGAATTTTTACTCACCGGACCCGAGGCTAAGCTTGAGGCAGGCAGCCTGGTGAGGACAGTTGCCATTTCCAATGCGGATGGACTTAACATCAGGGCCCAGGCCAGCATGGACAGTGAGGTGGTTACACAGATTTCCAAAGGCGCAGAGCTGGAGTTTTTGGAGGATCAGGGAGAGTGGATCAAGGTATCCATTGACGGAGAGGAGGCCTTTGCCGCCGCTGAATATGTAACTGTGGAGGAAAAGCTGGATACGGCTATCACCATGACAGAGCTTTTATATGGCGAGGGCGTGTCAGATGTGAGAGTGGACCTGGTGGAATATGCAAAGCAGTTTCTGGGCAATCCTTATGTCTGGGGAGGCACCAGTCTGACCAAGGGAGCGGACTGTTCAGGATTTGTGTTAAGCGTATTCAAGAAATATGGCATTACTCTGAGCCATTCCTCAAGAGCCCAGGCAAATGAAGGCACAAAGATCAGTGTTTCAGAGTTGAAGCCTGGCGATCTGGTATTTTACGGAAACGGAAGCGGAACCATAAACCATGTAGCCATTTACATTGGCGGAGGCCAGGTAATCCATGCAAGCAGCCCTAGGACAGGAATTAAAATCAGCAGCTATAATTACCGTACACCGGTGAAGGCTGTGAGAGTCATCAATGATTGATAGAAAGGCAGCATAGAAATGCTGCGCTGCTCGGGCAGAGCACAGTGCACAATAAAAAGACCAGTTGGAAAAAGCCATCAAGGACGCGAAGCGAAGTTTATCCTTGATGGCTTTTTCCAGGTGCGCCTGGCGGCGTACGTTTCTTATTGATTGATTAAGGTCAGTCCTTTACATCAACCTTGCTGTTGAAGTGATCCAGAACCAAAGCTGCCACGATACCCACAGCCAGACAGATGAGATTTACGATACAGGAGGCGGCCGATATGGTAAAGCTCTCAAAAGGAATGATCACCAGGGTGGCGGCGACTACAATCCCCAGAATGGCGTGGAAGGCCAGGGAATAATGATGCTCAAAGAGAGAGTCGATTAATTTTGCCAGACAGATTACCGTAATCAGAGCGCCGATGCCGCCGGGAATCAAAACTCCGAAATCCAAATGTCCGATGCCGTCCACAAAGGGCGTATACAGTCCCAAAGGCATAAGAAGTGTAGAAAAGCTCATGCCAGGTGCGATGATGCTTAAAGCCAGACAGAAGCCGCAGAAAAGGTACCATGCGAAATTAGGAGTGATCACAATGGAGGACAGATTCAGGCCGATTAACAGAGCCAATATTACAAGGAAAGCTACAATCATGGATACATAAGAGCCTTTGGAACGCCCCTTTTCCCCGGCTTCTCTCCAGAGGGAGGGAAGCATGCCCGTGATCAGGCCCACAAACAGGCACACGGAAGGATTGGGATATTTTTCCAGCAGAAAAGATAAAAGATTGGCAATTCCCATAAAACCGATGATGCCGCCGATGGCGTAGGGAATCAGCTTTGGCACATGGGTTTTAAAGTTGCGCAACGGATTGGCCAGAAGCTCCATGACCGTCTTGTAGATACCGAATACTACGCTCAAAACGCCTCCGGAAATACCGGGAAGCACTGCGCCAAGGCCGATGAGAGCACCCTGGAGTATCTTTAGCAGAAGCTTAAAAATGGAAGGATTTTCTGTTTGTTTTGTGTTCATTTTGATACCTCAATTTACTTTTTTATTTACCGTTTTTTTTGAAAACGGCATACTGTATTCTCCATTGTAACGGATAAGAAAGCATTTGTCACTTGTTATTTTCCTAATTGGGGCAAAAGGGCCGAACTGTTACCTGGTAACATATTACCTGGCTGCCCAGGTAACTGCAAAAAATGGTTTACAATATTGTGGGATTATGCTATACTATGTCAGTATGATTTAGCCGATGCTCAGATGAGGGAGACTCCGGCCCGGTCTTAGTGTCAGGCGGTTTGACAAAAAGGAGGAAGCAATATGATTTCTAAGGAAAAGAAAACAGCAATTATGAACGAGTACGCCAGGACGCCCGGAGATACCGGTTCACCTGAGGTACAGATCGCAGTGCTGACTGCAAGAATCCAGGAGCTTACCGAGCATTTGAAGGCAAATCCCAAGGATCATCACTCCCGCCGGGGTATGCTTAAAATGGTAGGCCAGAGACGCGGCCTTCTGGAATATCTCAAGAGAAAGGATATCGAGAGATATCGTAAGCTGATTGAGAGACTTGGCCTGCGTAAATAAAAGGAGACATGGGAAGGCGGAGACGGTCCGAATTTTTCGGCCCTCCGCTTTTTGTGCGATTTTGCGCAGAGAAAACCGAGGCGGCAGACAAATGCGCGCCGAGGCTTTGGAACAGAATGGAATTCCGAGACCGCTGAAAAGGATATGTTTTCACGTGTTCTTTTCAGTAGTTTCGGTGTCTTCTGTTCCAAAAGGAAAAATATTTTGATTACCGCAGGAAGCGGAGGAATGGAGGATTTTATTTATGTATCAGACCTATGAAATGGAGCTTGCCGGACGTACCCTCAGGGTGGATATCAACCGTGTGGGCAAACAGGCAAACGGCTGTGCTTTTATGCACTATGGGGACACCACTGTGCTCAGCACGGCAACGGCTTCCGAGAAGCCCAGGGAAGGGATTGATTTCTTCCCTTTAAGCGTTGAGTACGAGGAAAAGATGTACGCTGTGGGAAAGATTCCCGGCGGCTTTAACAAGAGAGAGGGAAAAGCAAGCGAGAACGCCATTCTCACCAGCCGTGTGATCGACAGGCCCATGCGTCCGCTGTTTCCCAAGGACTATCGAAACGATGTGACATTAAACAATATGGTAATGAGTGTGGACCCGCAGTGCCGCCCGGAGCTGGTGGCTATGCTGGGTGCTGCCATTGCTACCTGTATTTCAGATATTCCTTTTGACGGTCCCTGCGCCATGACCCAGGTGGGCATGATTGACGGAGAGTTTGTGATCAATCCTTCCCAGGAACAGTGGAAAAACGGCGATCTGAATCTGACGGTTGCCTCCACCAAGGAAAAGGTGATCATGATCGAGGCCGGTGCCAACGAGGTGCCCGAGGCAACCATGATCGAGGCCATCTATAAGGCTCATGAGATCAACCAGACGGTGATTGCCTTCATTGAAAAAATCGTTGCCGAGACAGGCAAGAAAAAGCATGAATATACAAGCTGTGCCGTTCCTGAGGAAATGTTTGAGGAGATGAAAAAGCTTGTCACTCCCCAGGAGATGGAGGTAGCGGTGTTTACCGATGACAAGCAGACCAGAGAGGAGAATATCCGGGTTATTACACAAAAGCTGGAGGAGGCTTTTGCGGATAATGAGGAATGGCTTGCCATGCTGGGAGAGGCTGTGTATCAGTATGAGAAAAAGACCGTGCGCAAGATGATTTTAAAGGATCACAAGCGCCCGGACGGCCGTGAAATCACCCAGATACGTCCCCTTGCCGCAGAGGTAGATATCATTCCCAGAGTGCACGGCTCCGCTATGTTTACCAGAGGACAGACACAGATCTGCAATGTTTGTACCCTTGCACCTTTGTCTGAGCAGCAGAGACTGGATGGACTGGACGAAAATGAAGTAAGCAAGAGATATATGCACCATTACAATTTCCCGTCCTATTCTGTAGGTGAGACAAAGCCCTCCAGAGGACCGGGAAGACGTGAGATCGGCCACGGGGCGCTGGCAGAGCGGGCTCTTTTGCCTGTGCTTCCAAGCGAGGAGGAATTCCCTTATGCCATCCGCACCGTTTCGGAGACCTTTGAATCCAATGGCTCCACCTCCATGGCGTCTACCTGCGCATCCTGTATGTCCCTGATGGCGGCAGGCGTACCCATCAAAAAGATGGTGGCAGGTATTTCCTGCGGTCTTGTGACAGGGGATACGGACGATGATTTTGTACTGCTCACCGATATCCAGGGGCTGGAGGATTTCTTCGGAGATATGGACTTTAAGGTGACCGGCACCACAGCGGGCATCACCGCAATCCAAATGGATATCAAGATTCACGGACTGACAAGGCCCATTGTGGAGGGCGCTATCGAGAGATGCCGTGAGGCCAGACTGTTTATTATGGAAAACTGCATGAAGAAGGCAATTGCGGTTCCCAGACCGGAGGTAGGCCCTTACGCACCTAAGATTATTTCCATTCAGATTGATCCCGAGAGAATCGGCGATGTGGTTGGACAGCGAGGTAAGACCATCAATGAGATCATTGCCCGCACCGGCGTTAAAATTGATATTATGGATGACGGAAAGGTGTCCGTGTGCGGTACAGATCAGGCTATGATGGACAAGGCTGTGGAGATGATCAAGATTATCACCACCGACTTTGAGGAGGGCCAGATATTTAAGGGCAAGGTTGTAAGCATCAAGGAGTTTGGCGCCTTTTTGGAATTTGCTCCCGGCAAGGAGGGGATGGTTCACATCTCTAAGATTGCAAAAGAGAGAATCAACCGGGTAGAGGATGTGCTCACTCTGGGAGACGTGGTGACTGTAGTATGCCTGGGCAAGGATAAGATGGGAAGGATCAGCTTTTCCATGAAGGATGTGGCCCAGAAGTAACATTCACAGCCGCAGAGAAGAGGAAAGCACAGCAGAATGTGATGGAAAAGGAAGGAGGCGTTGTTGGAGATGGAAGATCTTATGAAGCTGTTGGAAGGCCGCCGGACCTACAGAAGGTTCAAACAGCATCCAGTGCCCAAGGAGGTTCTGGATGAAATCCTGAGGGCGGCAAGGCTTGCCTCCAGCGCTGCAAACAGACAGCCCCTCAGCTATGTGGTGGTGCAGAACGAAGAAAAGGTAAAGGAAGTGTTTTCCCATACCCGCTGGGCAGGAGCGCTGCCTCCTGAGCTTGGACAGCCCAAGGAGGGAGAAAGACCAGTGCTGTTTATCGGAGTGGTGAAGAATACGGATATCAACCCGGACTGCGACACTGATGCCGGACTTGCCATTGCCAATATGACCCTGGCGGCCTGGAACCGGGGTGTGGGCAGCTGTATCATTGGAGCCTGCAATAAAGAAAAGCTTTCGGAATTGTTTGGTCTTTCAGAAAAGCAGAAGCTGCACACTGTGGTTGCATTCGGATATCCCTCCCATGCAAGCCGTATTGTAGATCTTGATCAGGGAGGGGACTGCAGATATTACCTGGACGAAAAGAAGGATTATGTTGTGCCGAAGCGCAGGCTTTCAGATGTAGTGAAGTACCTGTAAAAGATAAGCAGCAAAAAAACCGTGTCGAAAAGACGCGGTTTTTTGCTTATATACGCCGCCATGCGTACATTTTCCCGTGCCCATGACGGCGTACGTTTCACCGATTCTTTACAAATATTTATATTTATTTAATTGTACTTTTGTGCAGGTTGATCGATAATGAAACAGACAAAGATAGAAAGGTACGGATCAAAATGTTAAAACTTCTTAAGTACTTCAAAAAGCAGGATTGGCTTATCGTTTTGGCCTGCGTTTTTTTTGTGGCGTGTCAGGTGGGATTGGATTTGACCCTGCCGGATTACATGTCGGAAATCACAAGCCTGGTGCAGACGGAAGGCAGTCTGATGAGAGATATTTTTGCCGCTGGAGGGAAAATGCTTCTTTGTGCGCTGGGAAGCTTAGTGTTTGCGGTGGCAGTAGGATATTTTGCATCCAGACTTGCGGCGACGCTGGCCAGGAGGGTCAGACAGGCGGTTTTTGAAAAGGTGGAGAATTTTTCCATGGAGGAAATCAACCGGTTTTCCACAGCCAGCCTGATTACCCGTTCCACCAACGATATTACCCAGATTCAGATGATTATCGCCATGGGACTTCAGGTGATGATTAAGGCTCCCATTATGGCGGTGTGGGCTGTTTTGAAAATCTCCGGCAAAAGCTGGCAGTGGACGGCGGCAACAGCGGCAGCTGTGGTATTTCTGCTGATTCTGATTGTTGTACTTATGATATTTGTATTGCCCAGATTTAGAAAGATTCAAACGCTTACGGATAACCTGAACCGTGTTACCAGGGAAAACCTCACCGGCATCCGGGTGGTGCGGGCCTATAATGCGGAACAGTTTCAGGAGGAAAAGTTTGAGGCGGCCAATAAAGAGCTGACAGACAACAATCTCTTTGCACATAGAATGATGGCGATTATGAATCCGGGAATGAACATTATCATGAACGGCCTCACATTGTCCATCTACTGGATTGGAGCAATCCTGATCAATGAAGCACAGCTTGTGGAGCGCATCGGATTGTTTTCGGATATGGTGGTGTTCTCTTCCTATGCGATGCAGGTGGTTATGGCTTTTATGCTTTTGACGATGATCTTCATCATGCTCCCCAGAGCAAGCGTTTCTGCAAAGCGTATCAATGAGGTGCTGGATACGGAGCCCAGAATAAAGGATGGAGAAAAAACAGAGGGACTGCCGGGAAAAGAAGGAGAGGTGGAATTTCGCCATGTGAGCTTCCGTTATCCCGACGCTGCGGAGGATGTGCTCACAGATATCAGCTTTACGGCACACAAGGGAGAGACCATCGCCTTTATCGGCTCCACCGGAAGCGGCAAGTCTACGCTGGTGAACCTGGTTCCCCGTTTTTATGACGCCACGGAAGGGGAGGTGCTTGTAGACGGAGTGAACGTAAAGGAGTACACGGCCAAAGCGCTGCATAACAAGCTGGGATATGTGTCCCAGAGAGCGGTGATGTTTGCGGGAACCGTGGAGAGCAATGTGTCCTACGGTGACAACGGACGAGACACAAAGGTGGACAGCGAGTATGTGAAAAAGTCCGTGGATATTGCTCAAGGCACGGAGTTTGTGGAAAAGATGGAGGATGCTTACCAGGGAATGGTAGCGCAAAACGGCGCCAATCTCTCGGGAGGACAAAAGCAGCGGCTTGCTATTGCCAGAGCGATATACAGGAAGCCCGAAATCTATATTTTTGACGACTCTTTCTCCGCGCTGGACTACAAGACGGACAAAGTTTTGCGGGCGGCTCTGAAAAAAGAGACGGCGGACACCACCTCCCTTATCGTGGCCCAGCGTATCGGCACTATAAAAAATGCAGATAAGATTATAGTCCTGGAGGAAGGAAAAGCAGTGGGAATGGGAACCCATGAGGAGCTTTTGCAAAATTGTGAGGTTTACAGGCAGATCGCCCTTTCCCAGCTGTCAAAGGAGGAGCTTGCAAATGAGTAATGAAAATAGACAAAGGCCTGCAGGCCGCGGCATGATGGGCGGACGGGGCGGCATGAGAGGAGCCGGAGAAAAGGCCAAGGATTTCAGAGGCACATGGAAAAAGCTTCTTTTGTACTGTAGACGGTATTTTCCCTTTCTTGCGGGAGCCCTGCTCCTTGCTATGGCAGGGGCTATATGCTCTCTGATTGGCCCGGATAAATTGAAGGACCTGACCAATCTGATTACCCAAGGACTGACTACAGAGATTGATATGGAGGGAGTGAAGCGTATTGTGTTCGGGCTGGTGGCCCTTTACGGATGCAGTGCCATCTGCTCCTACATTCAGTCCTTTGCCATGGCTACCATCACCCAGGCGGTCACGAAAAAGCTTAGAAGCGATATTTCCGTAAAAATCAACAAGGTACCTTTAAATTATTTCAATAAAACAAGCTTCGGAGACGTGCTCAGCCGGGTTACCAACGATGTAGATACCATCGGACAAAGCCTGAACCAGAGCATTGGTTCTCTGGTAACTGCAGTAACTATGTTCCTGGGCTCCTTGATTATGATGTTTTATACCAACTGGATCATGGCGCTTACTGCGGTAGTCTCTACCCTTGCAGGCTTCGGCATCATGATGACCATAATGTCCAAATCCCAAAGACACTTCATTGAACAGCAAAGCCAGCTGGGACGTATCAACGGGCATATCGAGGAAATTTATTCCGGCCACAATGTAGTGCGGGCGTATAACGGAGAGGAAAAAGCCCTTGAAACCTTTACGGATATCAACGATCAGCTGTACAACAGCGCATGGAAAAGCCAGTTTTTGTCCGGTTTGATGATGCCCATTATGAGCTTTATCGGAAATTTCGGTTATGTTGCGGTCTGTGTGGTGGGAGCTGCCCTGGCGATGAATGATGTAATCAGCTTTGGCGTGATTGTAGCGTTTATGATGTATATCAGGCTTTTTACCAATCCGCTGAGCCAGATTGCCCAGGCCATGACCAGCTTACAGTCCACAGCCGCCGCAGGAGAGCGGGTTTTTGAATTCTTGGAGGAGGAAGAGCTTGCGGACGAGAGCGGGAAAACTGCCCGCCTTGAAAATGCAAGAGGCGATGTGGAGTTTCGCCATGTCCGTTTTGGGTACCAGCCGGATCACATTATTATCAAGGACTTTTCGGCTCATGCAAAAGCCGGACAGAAAATTGCAATCGTAGGGCCCACAGGAGCGGGCAAAACCACTATGGTGAACCTGCTGATGCGTTTTTACGAGCTGAACGGCGGCGATATTTTGATAGACGGCGTTTCCACAAAGGAGCTGACCAGGGAAAATGTGCATGATCTGTTCTGCATGGTGCTGCAGGATACCTGGCTTTTTGAAGGCACAATTCGGGAAAATATTGTGTACTGCAAGGAAAATGTCAGCGATGCGGAAGTGGAGCGGGCCTGCCGGGCGGTGGGGATACACCATTTTATCAGTACACTGCCAAAGGGCTATGACACGGTGTTAAACGACAAGGCTAATTTGTCCGCGGGACAAAAGCAGCTGATTACCATTGCCCGGGCCATGATAGAGAATGCGCCTTTGCTGATTCTGGACGAGGCCACAAGCTCGGTGGACACCAGAACGGAGATACAGATTCAGAAAGCCATGGATAAGCTGACGGAGGGAAGAACCTCCTTTGTGATCGCCCACAGGCTTTCCACCATCAAAAACGCGGATATGATTCTGGTGATGAAGGACGGAGACATCATCGAGAGCGGAAATCACAAGGAGCTTTTGGAAAAGGGAGGCTTTTACGCCGATCTGTACAACAGTCAGTTTGCATCATAACATTGATCATACACAAAGAAACGCGTAGAAACGAGGGAAAATATGAAATATCACATTATAGCCATAGAACGGGAGTATGCCAGCGCAGGATGGGAGATCGGACAAAGGACGGCGAAACGTCTGGGGATACCCTGTTATGGGCGTGAAATTCTTGCCATGGCTGCAAAAGAGCTGGGACAGCCGGAGCATTATCTGGAGAATCTGGAGGAAAAGTCTACAGGAAGCTTTATGTATTCCATGTACGTTATGGCTTCTCTGGGAAAGGGAGACTCTGTCTCCCAGGGCAGTTCACTGCCCTGGGAGAGCAGGCTGTTTTTGACGGAATCAAAAATCATACAAAAGCTGACGCAGACCCCTGCTGTTGTGGTGGGGAGATGCGCCGCCCATTCCCTGAGAGAGCGGGAGGATGTGCTTCGGGTATTCATTCATGCGGACGACGCATTCCGTAAAAAAAGAGCGGTGGACACATATGGGATTCCCTCCCAGAAGGCCTCCGAGGCGTTAAAGAGGGCAGACAGGCGCAGAAGCGGCTATTATCGGGCCAACACCGGGAAGGACTGGAAAAACAGCCAAAATTACCACATTGTTTTAGACAGCGGCCTGCTTGGAATTGAACGGTGCGCTGATATTCTGGAGGCTTGTTTAAAGTCCTGAAGGCTTTTTCGGACAGAAAACGATGAAAGGATGTCTGCTTTAGCGGACGGGAAGGAAAAAAATGAGAGAAAAATTGCAGAGATTTATGTGGGGGCGTTATGGCAGCGACAGATTGAACCAATTTTTAATGATTGCGGCCCTTGTGTGTCTGGTGATTTCCTTTTTTGGAGGAAACCTCTTTTACCTGTTTGCCCTTGCTTTGATGGTTTATGTGTATTTCCGCATGTTTTCCAGGAATATTGCCAAGCGCAGTGCAGAAAACCAGTGGTATCTGAAAAAAGAGATGAAGGTCAGAGGCTTTTTCCAGAAAAAGAAGAGGGAATGGAAGCAGCTTAAGGAATATCATATTTACAGATGCCCCAACTGCAGGCAGAAGATACGGGTTCCCAGGGGAAAGGGCAGAATCGCCATAAGGTGCAGGAAATGCGGGACGGAATTTATCAAAAAGAGTTGACAGGGAGGCAGTTTCATGTTTGGATATATCATAGTTAACAAAGCCGAAATGAAATTTAAAGAGTTTGATATATACCATTCCTATTATTGCGGCCTCTGCCGCAGGCTGAAGGAAAAGTACGGTATAACGGGCCAGCTTTCACTGAGCTATGATATGACCTTTTTGCTCATGCTGTTTACAGGACTTTATGAGCCACAGACACAGACGGGTGAGTGCCGATGTATCGCCCATCCCTTTGAGAAGCATGAAATCAGAACCAATCTCTTTACAGAGTATGCGGCGGATATGAACGTGCTTTTGACACTCTATAAATGTCAGGATGACTGGGAGGATGAAAAAAAGCTCTGGAAGCTTGCATACGGCAAAATGCTGGAGGGAAAAAGCAAGGGCGTAAAGGAGACTTATGCCGCAAAGGTGAGAAATATTTGTCTTTTGATGCATGATTTTTATGATGCGGAAAAGACGGGAAATGGGGATATTGACACTATGGCGGGATTGTTCGGAAAGATTATGGCCGAGATTTCCGTCTGCAGAGAGGACGAGTGGAGCGAAGGGCTGGGCCGTTTTGGGTTTTTTCTGGGAAAATTTATCTATCTGTTAGATGCTTATGAGGATATTGAAGAGGATATCCGGAAAAATAACTTTAATCCTTTAAAAAGGATGTACAACGAACCGGACTTTGAGGAAGAATGCAGGACGATTTTGACCATGATGATGTCAGAGTGCTGCAAGGAATTTGAGAGGCTGCCTATTTTAGAGAATGTGGAAATTTTGAGAAATATTTTATATTCCGGAGTGTGGTGCCGGTATGAAGCGGTGAGAGAAAAGAGAAGGGCGGCTGTGGAGAAAAAAAATGAATGATCCGTATAAGGTTCTCGGAGTAAGCAGAGACGCTTCCGAGGAGGAAATCAAAAAAGCGTATAAGGCTCTGAGCCGCAAGTATCATCCGGACGCTAATATCAACAATCCTAATAAGGCCCAGGCGGAAGAAAAGTTTAAGGAGATACAGGCCGCGTACCAGCAGATTATGAAGGAGCGCACAGAGGGCTACAGCTATGGCGGTACGGGAGGCGGCTATGGCGGAGGCAGTTATGGAGGCGGCTATGGAGGCGGCGGCTTCGGCTATGGTCCCTTTGGCGGCTTCGGCGGCTTTGGGGACTTTGGACAGGGCCAGAGCGCAGGCTATGAGGAGGAGCCTCATCTGCGGGCGGCCGGCAATTATGTGCGGAACGGATATTATAAAGAGGCCAGGAATGCGCTGGATAGCATGGGGCAGCATGAGCGGGGGGCAAGGTGGTACTATTACAGCGCCATAGCCCACGCGGGGCTTGGCAATAATGTGGCTGCCTTAGAACACGCCAAAAAGGCGGCGGCCCTGGAGCCTGGGAATGGGGATTACCAAAATCTGGTATATCAGTTTGAAAACGGAGGCACCTGGTATTCCAGACGGCAGGCGGCGTATGGTTATCCCTCCATGGGAGGCGGCAACATCTGCTTAAAGCTGTGCATTGCAAATCTGATCTGCAATCTCTGCTGCGGCGGAGGCGGTATGTGCTGCGGCGGAAGAGGATACTACTATTGATAAGAATAAAAAAGCCCTTGCAATTTATTCTGCATCCGATTATAATGAAATACAAGATATAGGTGTGAGTTTCGAAGTGATACACAAAATATTGTGCGATTTTCTGGATGTTTGTTTTGTCGGAAAATGGCGCGCAGGTGGTCGTACGGGAGGCTTGTATCCCCATACGGCCATCGTTTATGTGATGTGTACACGGTAGAGGAAAGAGGATGCTTATGAGGATACAGAAAAGAGACGGGCGTATTGTGCCGTACGAGGAAGAAAAGATTGTGGCGGCCATTCAGAAGGCCAACAATGAAGTGGAGAAGGAGTTTCGTGCAGAGGAGGAGCTGATCGGGGAAATTCTGGAGGATGTGAAGCAGGAAGGAAAAGAGCTTCTGACGGTGGAGCATGTGCAGGATATGATTGAGGAGCGGCTGGTGAGCCACAATAAATATACGCTTGCCAAGAAATACATTGTGTACCGCTATCAGAGAAGCCTGCTGCGCAAATCCAACACCACCGATGAATCCATTCTGAAGCTGATTCGGAATGAAAACAAGGAGCTTGCGGAAGAAAACTCCAACAAAAACACAAGGCTTGCTTCCACCCAGCGGGACTATATTGCAGGAGAGGTATCCAGGGATGTGACTAGGCGTCTGCTTCTGCCGGAGCATATTACGTTAGCCCATGAAAACGGCGCCATTCATTTTCACGATGCGGATTATTTCATTCAGCCTATTTTCAACTGCTGTCTGATTAATATTCAGGATATGCTGGACAACGGAACTTCTATTAACGGCAAGCTGATCGAGTCGCCCAAGAGCTTTCAGGTGGCCTGCACTGTAACCACACAGATTATTGCGGCGGTGGCCAGCAATCAGTACGGTGGACAGTCTGTGAATATTAAGCACCTGGGAAAGTATCTGCGCAAAAGCAGGCTGAAGTTTGAGCAGCAGCTGGATCAGGAGTTTGGGGACAGCCTGGATGCTCAGGCGAAGAAAAAAATCGTGGATATCCGCCTTCGGGATGAGCTCAGAAGCGGTGTGCAGACCATACAGTATCAGATTAACACGCTGATGACCACAAACGGCCAATCTCCCTTCGTGACCTTATTCCTTCACATTGACGAGGAGGATGAATATGTGGAGGAGACGGTGCAGATTATTGAGGAGATTCTCACCCAGCGCCTGCAGGGAACCAAGAATGAGAAGGGGGTATATGTGACCCCTGCGTTTCCTAAGCTGGTTTATGTGCTGGATGAAAATAATTGTCTCAAGGGCGGCAAATACGATTATGTGACCCGTCTTGCGGCCAGATGCTCCGCAAAGAGGATGTACCCTGACTATATCTCTGCCAAGAAAATGCGGGAAAACTATGAGGGAAATGTGTTCTCCTGCATGGGCTGCCGCTCCTTTTTGTCCCCCTGGAAGGACGAAAACGGGAATTACAAGTGGGAGGGCCGTTTTAACCAGGGTGTAGTGAGCCTTAATCTTCCCCAGATCGGGATTCTGGCAAAGGGCGATGAGAAGGTGTTCTGGGAGCTTTTAGAGGAAAGGCTTCAGCTGTGCTACGAGGCGTTAATGTGCAGGCACAAGGCCCTTGAGGGAACGGTGTCCGACGTAAGCCCCATCCACTGGCAGTACGGCGCCATTGCAAGATTGAAGAAGGGGGAAAAGATTGATAAATACCTCCACGGCGGCTATTCCACCATGTCTCTTGGCTATATCGGGCTTTACGAGACTACATATCTCATGAAGGGCTGCAGCCACACAAAGCCGGAGGGAAAAGAATTTGCCATGAGAGTGATGGATTATATGCAGCAGACGGCGGCAAGATGGAAGGAAGAGACGGGCATCGGCTTTAGTCTTTACGGCACGCCTGCGGAAACCCTTTGCTACCGCTTTGCAAGAATTGACCGGGAGAAATTCGGCGACATTGAAAATGTAACGGATAAGGGGTATTATACCAATTCCTACCATGTGGATGTGCGGGAAAATATTGATGCCTTTACAAAATTTACCTTTGAGAGCGAATTCCAGAATAAGTCTCTGGGCGGGGCGATTTCCTATGTGGAAATTCCAAATCTGAACAATAATCTGGAAGCCCTGGAGGAACTGATCCGGTTTATTTATGACAATATCCAGTACGGAGAGTTTAACACCAAGTCCGATTACTGCCATGTGTGCGGCTTTGACGGTGAGATACAGATCAATGAAAACATGGAATGGGAATGTCCACAGTGCCACAATAAGGATCACGCAAAGATGAACGTGACCAGGAGAACCTGCGGCTACCTGGGGGAGAATTTCTGGAATGCAGGAAAAACCAAGGAAATAAAGGCCAGGGTGCTTCATCTATGAATTATGCGGCCATCAAAAAAACAGATGTAGCCAACGGGCCGGGGGTGCGGGTGTCGCTGTTTGTAAGCGGCTGCACCCACGGCTGCAAGGGCTGCTTTAACAGCGAGGCGTGGGATTTCGGATACGGAAATCCCTATACGGTCCAGACAGAGGCGGAAATTTTAAAAGCGCTGGCGCCTGATTATATACGGGGGCTCAGCCTGCTGGGAGGAGAACCCTTAGACCCCAGAAACAGGAAAGAGGTGCTTTCCCTTGTGGAGAAGGTGCGCCTTTCCTATCCGAAAAAGGATATCTGGTGCTATACGGGATATGATTATGAAAAGGATCTGCTGCCCCTGGCACAGCAGGGGGAGAAAACAGTCAGCTCCCTTCTTCAGCTTATCGATGTGCTTGTGGATGGAGAGTTTGTGGAGGAGCTGAAAAACCTCAAGCTGCCCTTTAGAGGCTCTGAAAACCAAAGATTGATTGATGTACAGGAAACTCTCCGGCAAAAAAAGGTAGTTTTGGCAAAATAGTACTTCCTATTTTGCCAAAACTGTATTATAATGCTTTCATATAAACGATTGATTCATCAAAAAGTCAAGGAACACGTCCATTGACCTGTCTGAGAAAGAAATCCCTGAAATAAAAAGTTGGAAAGCTCCTTTCGAGCGTGGAATGGAAATCTGCTGAAACGGACAAGGAGTATCACTGTGAAAGGAAGGGCCTCAAGCGGCTGTTTTAGTATAGGAGGATTTGGGAGTATATGAGAGAAAAATATGAATCATTGGCACTGGTACAGCTGAAAGAGCTGGCGAAGGTGCGCGGACTTAAGGGAACCTCGGCTATGAAGAAGGCAGAGCTGGTGGAGGCTATGCTGGCAGAGGACGCCCGGTTAAAGAAAGAGGAGGAAAACGCTTCCAAGAAGCAGGAGACGGCAGTGCACAAAGCCCCTTCCAGAGTAGAAAGCGCTTCCCGCTATGAAAATGGCGCCAAAGGAGAAGCTTCCCAGAGA
>NZ_CEWDFQ010000011.1:0-20926 GCF_982438285.1 Acetatifactor sp.
GTATTCCCCCTCTCATACTGAATATAGTACGGGGACTGCACAATTCCTACTATGGTGTACTCTCTCCATAGGCAAAGGTGTCCAAGTCCTCCGTCTCATTATCCTGGGAGAGAGTGATGGTTTCTCCCAGAGAATCCTCACTAAAAAGGTTGGCATCCACCACGCATTCCCAAGGCTCCTTTGGCAGTCTGCCGGCCAATACCTTCACCTGATTTACCTGGCTTGTCAGGGTATGCGCACGCAGCACGCCTCCGCTTCCCTCCTGCAGCTGATAGAGAATGTCCCATGTAACGGAGCCCTCCGCCCCGCGCACCTCCTCCTTTCCAGCGAAAAAGGAAACGTCCTCTTTCTCAAAGCCAAGGGTGGAAACCAGGCGGTAATCATAAAACTGCGTCTCCTCAAGATAGACTCCCGCCGTTTTCACCATAGCGCTTCTTGCAACCTTTAGACCCGCAAAAAAAGCTACCCCCAGCGCCACGATAGCCAAAATAGCCACAAAGCGCCCGAAGCTTTGGCGTATTTCCCGAAAAGCAGATTTCCATATGGTATTCTTTCTCATGTCGGCCTCCGTTTACCACTCTATCTGTGCAACATCAACAATCTGCTTATTTTTTACCATGTCCACCACGGTGCCGCTCTTTACGGTAATGATTCTGTCCGCCATTGCAGTAAGGGCCTGGTTATGTGTGATCACTACCACCGTCCGGCCCTTTTTACGGCAGGTATCCTGCAAAAGCTTTAACACCGCCTTGCCGGTGTTATAGTCCAAAGCGCCGGTGGGTTCGTCGCACAAAAGAAGCTTGGGGTTTTTGGCCAGAGCCCTGGCGATAGCCACTCTCTGCTGTTCTCCACCGGAAAGCTGGGCCGGAAAATTGTTCATTCTGTCTTTCAGCCCCACCTCCGCCAGCACTGTTGCCGCATCCAGCGGGTCTCTGCAGATCTGAGCCGCCAGCTCCACATTCTCAAGCGCCGTCAGGTTCTGCACCAGGTTATAAAACTGGAACACAAAGCCTATGTCAAATCTCCTGTATTCTGTGAGCTTTTTCTGGCTATAGCCGGAAATTTCCTGTCCGTCCAGATACACCTTTCCCTCCGTCAGGGTATCCATCCCGCCCAGAATATTCAGTATGGTGGTTTTTCCCGCTCCGGAAGCGCCCACAATCACGCAAAATTCTCCCTTTTCAATCTGAAAATTCACATCATGGAGAGCTGTGATTTCCACTTCCCCGGTTTTATATACTTTTTTAACCCCCTCAAAGGTTACAAAAGCGTTCATGTCCTTCCTCATTTCCGCGCTGCTTTTTACGCATGTCAAGCTTGCGGTGACAGCGCAGACACAAACCTGACCATATTTTAAGACCTTTTTTGTAATTTTATTTTAGCATGAAAAAAGGGATTTCACATGAAGAAACAGAATTTTTCACATTCTTTTTAGAATTTAGATAATTGTTTTATAAATTTTGAAGATGCTGGGGCCAAAAGGTCTCCCAGCATCTTTTGAAAGGGCTGTGGTACATACCGGAATTTATTCATGCCGCAGGGCTTCGATAGGGCTTAGGCGGGCCGCCTTTCTGGCCGGATAAATGCCAAAAAAGATTCCCACTGCCGAGGAAAACAGGCTGGCTCCCAGCACTGTTCCTAATCCTACCTTGGCGGTAAAGCCGATGAGGGAGCAGACGCCTACGGCTCCCAGCACACCGATCAGAATGCCGATGATGCCTCCCAACAGCGTAATGATGGCAGACTCTGAAAGAAACTGTAAAAGGACGGAGCCCGTCCGGGCCCCCAGCGCCTTTCTGATACCGATTTCCCTGGTTCGCTCCGTCACGGACACCAGCATGATATTCATTACGCCAATTCCTCCAACCAAAAGAGAAATAGCCGCCACAAACACTACGAATACAGTAACATAGCTTAAAATCTGATTCATTTGACTCATGTAGTCATTAAAGTTTTCCACCTGAATGGCATTCTTGCCGCGCACGTTATGTCTATTCTCCATAAGCCGCACCACATCTGACGCCACCTGTGTCGCATTATCCGCGCCATCGCTGATAATCAGCAGATCATTCATGCTGACATAAAAGCCATAAGAAGATGACACTACTGACAGGGGCGCCTCCATGGAAACCGTGTCAGAAACCATCAGTCCCGAAAGCATGGAGGCATTGTCCTGTCTGATGCCGATGATGGTAAATTCCTGAGTGATGCCGTACAGTGTAAAGTCCATGGTCATACCAATCACGTTCGTAGTTCCGAATAAAAGTCTTGCGCTGCTCTCCGTGATAATGCAGACCTTGTTGGCCGAGTAATAATCGCTTTCCGTAAAATACCTGCCCTTGACCAAGGGATCGCTGTTTGCATATTGCAGTCCCGGCATCCCCATGGATGCGCTGGCATTAAAGGTACCCTTTCTTCCGGTCACTGTGCCGGAAAAGCCCCAGGAGGGCGTCACCGCCTTCACATTGGGCACCTTCTCCATAATGGCCTCGATGTCCTCATCCGTAAATTCCAGGGAGATTCCTTCGTCATTGTCGCCATAGGAGTAAATGTAAATCTGTCCCCCTGCTATGGCATTCAGTTCGTCATTGATACCGCCCTTGAGTCCGTCACCGATGGAAATGATCATGATGACGGAGGAAATGCCGATTATAATGCCCAGCATGGTCAGGAAGGAACGCCCCTTATTGCTCTTTATATTCATCAGAGCTATTTTAATATATTCCCATATCTGTGCCATGTAAGCCTCCTATTGTTCGGGCAGAACCGTAACTGCCATGCCTTCCTCCAGCGTTGTGTAGGAGCTTAATATAATCTGATCCTGCTGCGTGATTCCTTCCGTCACCTCCGTGTAGGTGTCCGTGGAAATGCCGCACACAATATTACGCTTTGCCACTACACCGTTTTCCACCACATACAGGAAATCTCCTTCCTTATCTGCGTTGATGGCCTCCACCGGAATCAGCAGCGCATCCTGCACCTGGTTGGTATAGATTTCAAGCTTCGCATCCAGTCCAAGAACAATTCTGTCGTCTGGATTGGTGATATGTATTTCCACGCCCACCATGGGAGTGTTGGATTCATTCAGGGTGGCCATCCGGTTAATCTTGCTGACCTCTCCCTCATAAGCCTGGTCTAAAATGGTCACCTGGGCCTTCTGTCCTACCGCAAGCTTCTCCAGATCATACTTTGACGCCTGAAAAACCACCTTCAGGTTCTGACTGCTCTTTAAGGTCAAAAGCTGGGCACCATCGGCCACTGTCTCCCCCGATGTGGCGCTGCATTCCGTCACAATCCCATCAAATTCAGCGCGCACGCCCTGCTTTGCCTCATAATAGGCTTCCTCTGCCTGCTGATAGGTAATGTCCGCCAGCTGCTTATCCGCGCTGAAGCTTTCCTTGTCATAGGAATCTAAAATACTGCCCTCGCTGGTTGTCTTTTGACTCTCCATACGGCTCTTGTACTCCTCGTAATCCGCAATCCGCTCCTGCACGTCTGCGATTTCCTGCTGCATCTGGGCGTAGTAATCCGTCTGGGTGGCAACGGACTGCAGGTAGCTGTTTCGGCTGATCTGTGCGTTTACCGCCTGTATCTCCTGCTGAATAGACTGTACCTTGCTCTCATAATCCGGCGCCGTCTTATCCAAAGCCTCCATTTCCTGGTTCAGCTGACTCAGACGATTGCTCAGTTCATAGCTTTCATTGGCCAGGCCGTTGCTTGTATCCCGCTGGCTCTGGCTGAGCTTGCTCTGCAGGTCCTTTAAATAGGACTTATTGTCCGCGATCTGCTGGTTTAACACCTCCAGATTGGTATTGGCCTCTGCAAGCTTTGCCTGGTTTTCAGAGTTATCCGCCATAGCCCCGTTATACACAGCTGCACTCTTCTGCTGGTTTAAAGCCGCCTGCGTAAGCGTCTGCTCCATCTCCTCCATATCATAGCCAATCAGCACATCCCCGGCCTTCACCGCATCTCCAACAGCCACATTCACTTCTCCCAGCCTGCCGCCCACAGGAGCAAAAATCACCTCCGTCTCTTCGCTCTCCACGGTGCCGCTGGTGCTGATGCTCTCCTGCAGGTCTCCCCTCTGGGCCGTTACTGTAGTCACAATGGCCCCGGCAGCGGGCGTCAGGGCACAGCTTGCCATGCGTGCCACCAAAATTAAAATTACAACAATCCCTATGATAATGGGCGCTTTTTTACGTTTTTTCTTTTTCCTCACAGGTTCAGCTGCCTGCTGCAAAGCCTCCTCCATGGGGCTGTTCTTATCCTTCTTTTTCATTTTGTCTGCTCCTCCATATTAATCTCCAGCTCATATCAGGTAATTGCGAAACTCGCTCCCTGGTATCAGAAACTGGGCGTAATAACCAAAATAACGGTGACGAGCCACCGCTTCGGAACCCGTTTTTGGTTATTATGACCAGGTTCGTGACTTTGCCGGCAAGTTTCGCAATCACTTATTTTTCTGTTTTGCCGCAGAATCGGCTTCTATGCGGCCGTCCCGTATCTTGATAATTCTCTTGGCCTGGGCCGCTATTTCGTTGTCGTGGGTAATCAGAATCACCGTTCTGCCATCCTGATGCAGGCTTTTTAAAATGCCCATAATCTCCTGGGTGGAATGGGAATCCAGATTGCCGGTAGGCTCATCCGCCAGAATAATGGGCGGCGCCTGGGCGATGGCTCTGGCGATAGCCACCCGCTGCTGCTGTCCCCCTGACATCTCTGCGGGCTTATGATCCATTCGGTGTGAAAGACCAACCTTTTCCAGCGCCTTCCTTGCCAGCTCAATCCGCTTGGACCTGCCCACTCCCCTGTAAATCAGGGGAAGCTCCACATTCTCCAGCGCCGTAAGATTCGGTATCAGGTTAAAGCCTTGAAATATAAATCCGATTTCACGGTTTCTTATGTCCGACAATTCATCGTCGTCCATAACCGACACATCCTGTCCGTGAAGCCTGTAAAGTCCGCTGGAAGGCACATCCAGGCACCCCAGCATGTTCATTAATGTGGACTTCCCGCTTCCGGACTGCCCTATGATTGCCACAAATTCCCCTTCGTCGATGGACACACTGACATGATCAAGGGCCCTGACTTCATTTTCTCCCGGATTATACACCTTGCACACGTCTTTGATTTCAACCAATGCACTCATAAAACACGTTAATCCTCCTTGACGCGCATCATTGTTGTATTATTGTACTGTTTGCATAATACAATAATTTGCATTCCGTGTCAACAACTTTCTGTAACATCATATATGGGAAAGCTGAAAAATATATGGTCAAAATTCTAAAGATTTTCTATAGGCCCAGTCTTGGCATGAAAAATACCTCCAAAGCAACCGATTTTTATATTTCGTCTGTCTGCTTTAGAGGTATCCTGTCATCCCTTACGGCTTTGCTTCACTTATTTGGGGCAAAGGCCCATTTTACAGCCTGTTTGCCTTCTGCAGGGTTTGGTGCCCCGTCTTTAAAATGGGGCTCAGCGGCTTGTAGATAAGCAGCGTCACAATGGAAACACTGGCTCCCTTGATTAAATTTAAAGGAGCCACGCAGGCCGCCACGAAGGAAAGAACGCTTCCCTCCGAAACCATGGGGTTCACCGCTGCGCCCATCTCCAGTATGCTCTCCAGCGGCATTCCATACAATTCAGAAAAGGCAGGAAGCAGATAAACGGCGTTAAAGGCTGTGCCAAACACCGTCATCACCAAAGTTCCCGCCACACAGCCGATCACAGCGGTCTTTTTCGTCTTTTTGAAAAGGTACACTGCAGAGGCAGGCAGAATAAAGCTGCAGCCCACCACAAAATTGGCCAAATCACCCACAAAAGCAGTGGACGTCCCTTTCACCAAAAGCTTCAACAGAATTTTTACAAATTCCATCATAACTCCTGCAGCCGGGCCAAAGGCAAAGGTTCCCACCAATATGGGAAGCTCGCTGAAATCCAGCTTGTAAAAGCCAGGAGCAAAGGGCAGCGGAAAGTCAAAAATGTGCAGTATCATAGCGACAGCCGAAAACATACCGATCATGGCTATTTTTCTTGTGGTGAATACCTGCTCCTTCACGCCGCTTTTTCTTGCGGCCGCCTTCTCCAAAAGCAGCGCCGCCGCAAACAGCACAAGAATCACCGCCGCAAATTCCAGCACAAAGATAAGATTCTGTGCCACGCTTTCAAACAATCCATTCATTCCTATTTTCCTCCATTTCCGGTGTTTTGCTTTATTCAAAATCACCTGTTATTTTTGTAGGAAAATTCTTCTGGTGCTGTCACACCGCGAAACACCTGACGATACTTTTTCCTGCGTAGAAAAGTATTCTGCATTTTCTACGCAAAAAAATCCCCGGATTTTCTGCTTCTATCCGGGGACCGCAATTAAAAAACATGCGCTATGTATCGCTGTATAGGCAACACTTCTTCTTTCATCCAGACTTTACTGTTGGTCTCGGATTTGCACCGAATCAGCCGCAGCATGACCTCCTTGGCCATACGCGGGTCGCGGACTTGCTGAAAACAGTTTACCGCCAGTAGGGAATTTCACCCAACCCCGAAGAATTTTCTTATGGGGCGTCCTGAATGGGGGACGCCATCTGTAAGTCATATTACTCCTTTGTTGGAAAATTGTCAACTGCCCTTGACAGGTTTGCATTTCATCGTAAGAGAAATCCGTTTTTTGGGCACATCCACGTCAAGCACCTGTACCTCCACAATATCTCCCACACTGACCGCCTCTAAAGGATGCTTGATATAGCGGTCTGTAATCTGTGAAATATGCACCAGCCCATCCTGATGAACGCCAATGTCCACAAATACGCCAAAATCAATCACGTTGCGCACAGTACCCTTTAAAATCATTCCAGGCTTTAAGTCCTTCATATCCAGTACATCGCTTCTGAGAATGGGGCCCGGCATATTCTCTCTGGGGTCTCTTGCAGGCTTTTCCAGCTCCTTTAGGATGTCCGTCAGGGTAATTTCTCCGATTCCCAGCTCCTGTGCCAGCAGCTTTTTGTCCCGGATGCGTCTCTCCAGGCCGGATACCCGGCTGTTTTCGGTTTCCTGACGAGCCTTAAGGTCCTGGGACTGATGGGTTTTGTCTCCTCCCTGTGTAGTCATGCCCGCCATAGCCGCTGCAAGAGCCTTCCCCATGGCGGTGTTGGTGTTCCGCACTTGGATAGAGCCTGTTTTTCTGCCCTGGCGTCTGTCCTTCGCTTCCTCTTTTGCTTTCTCGGGCGTCTTTTTGCCCTGGGGCTTTTGCGCCGCCTTTTTCTGTGCTTCTTTTACATCCTCCATGGTCATGTGAAGCTTGTCAAGCAGCTTCATGGCCGCCTCATAGGACTCAGGATGAACGCTGGTGGCGTCTAAGGGATTGTCTCCGTCCGTAATCCTCAGAAAACCGGCACACTGCTCAAAGGCCTTTGGCCCAAGCTTTGCCACCTTTAAAAGCTGCCTTCTGTTGGTAAAGCGTCCGTTGCTCTCCCGATAATCCACAATATTTTTGGCAATGGTCTTGTTGATTCCCGAAACATACTCTAAAAGGGAGGCCGACGCCGTGTTCAGATCCACACCCACTCTGTTTACACTGTCCTCCACCACACCATTTAAAGCATCGCTCAGCTTTTTCTGGTTCATGTCATGCTGGTACTGCCCTACCCCAATGGACTTGGGATCAATTTTGACCAGTTCAGCCAACGGGTCCTGCAGACGTCTCGCGATGGAAGCCGCACTGCGCTGTCCCACGTCAAAATTAGGGAATTCCTCCGAGGCCAGCTTGCTCGCAGAATAGACGGAGGCTCCCGCCTCATTGACAATTACATACTGAAGAGGTCTGTCCAGCTCCCGGATCAGCTCCACAATGACCTGCTCCGACTCCCTGGAGGCGGTTCCGTTTCCCACAGAGATCAAATCCACATTATACTTTTTAATCAGACGCTTCAGCTCAGCCTTTGCCTCCTCCACTTTATTCTGGGGCGCAGTGGGATAAATGACCTTGGTATCCAGAACCTTTCCCGTAGGGTCTACCACTGCCAGCTTGCAGCCTGTGCGGAAGGCGGGGTCCCATCCCAGCACCACCTTTCCCGCAATGGGCGGCTGCAAAAGCAGCTGCTCCAGATTCTTTCCAAACACAGCGATGGCTCCATCCTCTGCCTTTTCCGTCAATTCATTGCGTATCTCCCTTTCAATGGCAGGCGCTATCAATCTGTCGTAGCTGTCCTTTATAACTTCCCGAAGCACAGGCGTGGTATAAGCATTGTCAGAAGTGATGATCTTTTTTTCCAAATACTGAAGAATGCGCTCCACAGGGGCAATGACTTTTATAGTCAATACTTTTTCCGCCTCTCCCCGATTCAGGGCAAGCACTCTGTGACCTGCAATCTTCTTCACAGGCTCTTCAAAATCATAATACATTTCATAGACACTCTGAGCCTTTTCATCTTTTGCGACGCTTTTCACAACGCCTTCCTGGGTGGTGATGTTTCGAATATACAATCGATAATCCGCCTCATCGGAAATGCGCTCTGCAATGATATCCTTCGCTCCCTGGAGCGCTTGCGCAGCGTCCGCCACTTCCTTTTCCGGGGAAACATATTTGAGCGCTTCCTCCTCTAAAGGGCTGTCCGTGCTCTGAGCCAGAATAAATTCTGCCAGACCCTCCAGCCCTTTCTCCATGGCAATGCTGGCTCTTGTTTTTCTCTTTGGACGGTATGGGCGGTACAAATCCTCCACCTCAACCAGTGTCTGGGCCGCCAGGATTTTTTCCTCAAGCTCCTTTGTAAGCTTGCCCTGTTCCTCTATGCTGCCTAATACCTGCTCCTTCTTTTCCTCCAGATTTCTCAGGTAAATAAGCCTTTCATGCAGGTTTCTCAGCTGCTCGTCATTTAAGGAGCCCGTAGCCTCCTTGCGGTAACGTGAAATAAAGGGAATGGTGTTCCCCTCATCAATCAGCTTTACGGCTGCCTCCACCTGCCATTTCTCAACCTTTAGCTCTTCCTTCAATTTCAGTAAAATATCCATAGCGTTCCTTCCTCCGCCTTTTTAAAGTCCTTTTTAAGACTTTCAGGCTACCGTTTATTATAATGGAAAACAATTGATTAATCCAGTAAAAAATGTTAGAGTATAAGGGAACGAGACTTAAGAAAGGCAGGTTTCGGATATGGCTTACAACCAAAATCAAGACGGCTGGGACCGCTGGAACAGTAATGCTTCCAACAGCAGCTACTACAATCAGCCCACCCACAGCCCCTATAAGGGACGAGGCTTTGAATATGCTTCTTTTATCTGCGGACTCATCTCTATCACCGCCGCCTGCACCGGGATTTTTTCCATCCCCATCGGCGCTCTGGGTGTTTTGTTTGCAGTGCTGACCTATCGGGCCGGCAAAAAAATGAAGCCGGAATGCCGGGCCGGCATCTGGCTTTCCTGCATTGGAATGGCTTCCGGCATAGCAATGATTATCTTTACGTTTGCCACCCTGCCTGCCCGGTTAAATGACGAGGCTTTCCGCAGCCAGATGAATGTGATGTACCAGCAGATGTTCGGCATGGATTTTGAAACCTTTATGGAAGAATATTATGGTGTCACTTTTGAAGAATAGCTTAGGAAAAGGAGGCATAGGTTATGTCTGATCTGAGAATCGGCACTTTCAGCAGAATCGGGGATTTTAACGGAATGGGTGATTTTGGCAAAACCGGCAGCGTTTACGGCGTAAACGGCAGAGATTCCCAGGAGCAGGGCGCCGGCGAAGAATGCCAGACCTGCAAAAACCGGAAATATAAGGATGGATCCGATGAAATGGTGTCTTTTAAGACACCTTCCCACATTTCCCCACAGGCAGCTCCCGCCGCAGTCAGAGCCCACGAGCAGGAGCATGTATCAAACGCTTACTCCAAGGCCTCTCTTGGGAACGGAAAGGTCATCTCCGCCACCGTCTCCATACACATGGCAATCTGTCCCGAATGCGGGCGCTCCTATGTCTCAGGAGGCACCACAAATACACAGATCAAATATTATAACGAAGAAAATCCTTACCAGCAGGATCTTATGGCGGCGGACCGCATCCGATACAGCGGCATGCATGCGGATTATGCCGTATAGAAAATTACGAGGGCTGCCTTGGAGCAAACCGCCTCGCAGTCACCTATATCATACAGCAACAGGAGCCAGACAATGAGCAAGCAATATAAAACTAGTGCAAAGCTGAAAAATACTGCCAAGGATAAACTGACCGGAGCCTACCCAAAGGCTATTTTAATCACCTTTTTAAGCGGTCTGATTCCCTTTTTTGCATCCCTCGTGATCTCCATGATCGCTTCTGCGACAAGCTCCGCAGCCTATGCCATGACAAGACAGTTTTCTGTTGTAGCAGGCCTGCAGGTGGTTTTTTTTCTCATCTCCACTGCAGCCTCCATCGTAATCGGCGTGCTGCAGCTTGGGCTTTCTTTGTTTTTTTTGAATCTGGCCTGCGGACAGCCCTGTACTGTGAGTAATCTCTTCTACGGCTTCCGGACCCAGTCAAACAAGGCCCTGGGGATTTCTGCCGCGCTGGTGCTTTTAGATACCGTATGCCTCACCCCCTATCAGATGCTTCTGGAGCATTTTCAGAATACCTGGGAGCTTTCCTGGCTGGGGTTTGCTCTTCTTGCCCTGGGAATCGGTCTGCTGATCTATATTCCCCTTTCCCTTGGCCTCTCCCAGGCCTTTTATCTGATGCTGGATTTTCCGGAGAGAAGCGCTAAGGAGGCCCTGAAATTGAGCCTGCAGATCATGCGGGGACATAAGGGCAGGCTGTTTTATGTGCAGATCAGCTTTCTTCCTCTTATGTTTCTGTGTCTGCTCTCCTTTGGCATCGGCTACCTGTGGCTGGTTCCCTATATGAATATGACGTCTGCGGTGTTTTTCCTGGATCTTATGAATCCCGCGCAGCAGGAGCAGGAGGGCTGATAAGCTTAAAAAATGGATTAGCGCTTTACGCTAATCCATTTCAAATAACCGTTGATAAAAGGATCCAGATTGCCGTCCAGCACAGCGTCCACATTTCCGGTCTCCACTTCCGTCCTGTGGTCCTTCACCATGGTGTAGGGCTGCAGCACATAAGAACGGATTTGATTTCCCCATCCAATCTCTTTTACTTCTCCCCTGATATCCGAAAGCTTTTCCACGTTGGCTTCCTTCTTTAACAGATACAGCTTTGCCTTCAGCATCTGCATGGCCTTATCCTTGTTCTGGAATTGGCTTCTTTCATTCTGGCACTGTACCACCGTGCCTGTGGGAATGTGTGTGATACGCACGGCCGAGGAGGTCTTGTTGATATGCTGTCCTCCTGCACCGCTGCTTCGATAGGTGTCGATACGCAGGTCCTTTTCGTCGATCTCCACATCCAGATTTTCCTCCAGCTCAGGCATAACATCCAGGGAAACAAAGGAAGTCTGACGTTTTCCCTGGGCGTTAAAGGGGGATATGCGCACCAGGCGGTGCACACCCTTCTCGGACTTTAAATAACCGTAGGCATTCACTCCGTTGACCTGGAAGGTCACCGACTTGATGCCCGCCTCGTCTCCGTCCAGATAATCCAGCACCTCAATGGAAAAGCCCTTCCGCTCCGCCCATCTGGTATACATACGGTAAAGCATACCGCACCAGTCACAGCTCTCCGTGCCGCCTGCTCCGGCATTCAGCTTCAGGATCGCGTTGCATTTGTCGTACTCTCCCGACAAAAGGGTATCGATGCGCAGCGCCTCTAGCTCGCTTATAAAATCGTCCAGCTCGCCCCGGATTTCCTGCACCATCTCCTGGTCGTTCTCCTCATAGCCCAGTTCGATTAAGGTGAGGATATCCTCATACTGGGTGGAGAGCTTATTGTACTGCTCAACGGTGTCCTTTAAATTTTTCAGTTCCTTCATCTGCTTGTTGGAACGGTCCGGGTCATCCCAAAATCCGGGAGCCTCCATCTCCATTTCCAGCTCTTCGATCCGCTTTGACTTGTTAGCCAGGTCAAAGTGAATCCCTCACTTCCGCTAATGGAGTTTCATAGGACAGAATTTCTGATTTCATGTTGTCTAATTCAACCATTTCACGTCACCTCTTTCCATTTTTATTTTTCGCTATTTTTAAGCCTTACGCCCACAGCACTGCTTATATTTCTTTCCGCTGCCGCAAGGACAGGGATCATTGGGATACACCTTTGCGTTGGCCCGCTTTACAGGCCCTTTTGGCGCGCTGTCGTCCTTGTTGGTGCCGGTGACCTTAGCCACCTGCTCTCTTTCCACCTTCTGCTCTATCTTGATATGGAACAGGAGCCTCACCGTCTCCTCCCTGATGTTCTGGGTCATCTCATCAAACATTTCATAGCCGCTCATCTTGTATTCCACAAGAGGGTCTCTCTGTCCATAGGCCTGAAGTCCAATGCCCTGGCGCAGCTGCTCCATGTCGTCGATATGATCCATCCATTTGCGGTCTATCACCTTTAACAGGATAACGCGCTCCAGCTCTCTGATGGCCTCCGGTTCGGGAAATTCTGCCTCCTTGCTCTCGTATAGCTTTACCGCCTCTTCCTTCAGCTGCTGCTTTAGACTGTTTTTCTTTGGCTTCTGTATTCTCTCAAGGGTTACAGGCTGCAGGGGAATGGTGGGAATCAGCAATGAGTTCAACTCATTTAGATCCCACTCTTTGGCCTCCGCATCGTCGTTGATACAGATATCCACACAGTTTTCCGTGATATCCGTTATCATCTTGTAGATCACATCCCGCATGCTTTCGCCGTTTAACACCCGGCGGCGCTCCTCGTAGATGATCTCCCGCTGCTCGCTCATGACTCTGTCGTACTCAAGCAGATTTTTGCGTATGCCGAAATTGTTGTTTTCGATCTTCTTCTGGGCGGACTCAATGGCCTTTGTCAGCGCCTTGTGCTCGATCTCCTGCCCTTCCGGAATGCCAAGGGCGTTAAACATATTGATGAGACGCTCAGAGCCAAACAGACGCATCAGATCATCCTGCAGGGAAATATAAAATTTGCTCTCTCCGGGGTCTCCCTGACGTCCGCTTCGCCCACGCAGCTGATTGTCAATACGCCTGGATTCGTGGCGCTCTGTGCCTATGATCTTAAGCCCCCCTGCCGCCCTGGCCTCCTCGTCCAGCTTAATATCCGTACCTCGTCCGGCCATGTTTGTGGCAATGGTCACCGCCCCGTGAATTCCGGCGTCCGCCACGATCTCAGCCTCCAGCTCATGGAATTTTGCGTTCAAAACCTTGTGTTGAATGCCCTTTTTGGTAAGCAGGCGGCTGATCTCCTCGCTGGCCTCGATGGTGATGGTGCCCACCAGCACAGGCTGTCCCTTGGCGTGGGCCTCCTCCACCGCATTTATGATAGCATGGAGCTTTTCCGCCTTAGTCTTGTATACCGCGTCCTGCAGATCCTTCCGAATCACAGGCTTATTGGTGGGAATTTCCACCACATCCATGCCGTAAATTTCACGAAACTCGTTTTCCTCAGTAAGTGCAGTACCTGTCATACCGCATTTTTTCTCAAATAAATTAAAGAAATTCTGGAAGGTGATGGAGGCAAGGGTCTTGCTCTCTCTCTTTACCTTCACATGCTCCTTCGCCTCGATGGCCTGGTGCAGGCCGTCGGAATAACGGCGTCCCGGCATGATACGCCCTGTAAACTCATCTACGATCAGCACCTGGTCGTCCTTTACCACATAGTCCTGATCCCGGAACATAAGATTATGAGCCCGCAGCGCCAGAATGATATTGTGCTGGATTTCCAGGTTTTCCGGGTCGGCAAAGTTATCAATGTGGAAAAAGCGCTCCACCTTCTCCACGCCGGCCTCCGTCAGGTTGATTACCTTATCCTTTTCATTAACGATAAAATCTCCCGTTTCCTCCTGAACCACGCCCATGATGGCGTCCATTTTGGTCAGCTCGTGCATATCCTCGCCCCTGTGCATCTGCCTTGCCAGCAGATCGCACATTTCATAGAGGGCGGTAGACTTGCCGCTTTGTCCGGAGATGATAAGCGGCGTTCTGGCCTCATCGATAAGCACGGAGTCCACCTCGTCGATGATGGCATAGTGCAGCCCCCGCAAAACCAGCTGCTCCTTATAGATTACCATGTTGTCTCTCAGGTAGTCAAAGCCCAGCTCGTTGTTGGTCACGTAGGTGATATCACAGGCATAGGCCGCCTGTCTCTCCTCGGAGGTCATGCTGTTTAACACAACTCCCACCTTTAAGCCCAGAAACTCATGCACCTGGCCCATCCACTCCGCGTCACGCTTGGCCAGATAGTCGTTCACAGTGACCACCTGCACCCCTTTGCCCTCCAGAGCGTTCAGATAGGCAGGCAGTGTGGATACCAGGGTTTTTCCTTCACCGGTGCGCATCTCTGCAATACGTCCCTGGTGAAGAATGATGCCGCCGATGAGCTGTACCCGGTAATGCTCCATGTTCAGCACCCGCTTTGCGGCCTCTCTGACCGTTGCAAAGGCCTCGGGCAGAAGATCGTCCAGCGTCTCCCCTCCGGCCAGTCGTTTCTTATATTCCTGGGTTTTTCCCCGAAGCTCCTCATCGGAGAGAGACTGCATGGAGGGACGAAGCTCTTCTATTTTGTCCACCAGCGGCATAATGCGCTTCAGCTCCCTTTCGCTGTGAGTGCCAAATATTTTTTCTATTACTTTCATATCGTTTCCTTACCAATCCGTTCCTGTTTCCATATGCTTTTTTACAGAATCCAAACCATATTGTAACAGATTTACAATGGATATTCAAGCATTGTATCTCTCCCGTCCGTGAACAAATTATGAAGATTGTGTAAAAATTGACATACACAGGGAAAAAAAGTATAATCAAGTCATGATTAGGAAAATTTCAACCATACAGCTTGTTCCCGGGATGGAGGTGGCCGAGGATGTGTTTACCTATGACCGCCAGCTGATCCTTTCCAAGGGAACCATTCTTAACGACAGATTGATCATGAAGCTTGATCTGTACGGCATACTGACTATTTTTATAGAAGGCTCTGTTTCAGCTTCTCCTTCGGAGACCTCCTCCCAGGAGCAGACCTATCTGCAGCGTATCAAGAAAGATCCTGTATTCCCTGTTTTCAAGCGGGAATATGAAATCAGCGTGGACCTTCTGCAGGAAAATATTAAGCGGGTAATCAAGGGCAACCTGAAGCTGGACATAAACGAGCTTTTAAAGGGAGTGCTGCGCGTTCTTGGAGTTGACAGGGGCCGCATCGGCATTCTGGACCTTTTACAGAATATGCGGGCCTTTGACTCCTCCACCTTTTCCCACAGCATTAACGTAGCCCTGATCTGCAACCTGTTGGCAGGGTGGCTGAAGTGGGATACCAAACGGGTAGAGCTTGCCACTGCCTGCGGACTCCTTCATGATATCGGCAAGATTCAGGTGCCTCACGCCATTATCACAAAGCCGGGCAAGCTTTCTGCCAAGGAGCTGGCCGTCATTCAACAGCATCCGGCTTTAGGCTGTCAGCTTCTGATTTCCCAAAATGCAGACGAGCATATCTGTAATGCCGCTCTGATGCACCATGAACGGTGCGACGGCTCCGGTTACCCCACAGGGCTCAAGGGAGATCAGATCGACCCCTATGCCAAGCTTGTGGCAATCGTGGACGTGTATGACGCCATGACGGCCCCCAGAGTCTACAGAGGACCCTTGTGTCCCTTCCGGGTTATTGAACTGTTTGAGGCTGAGGGCTTCCAAAAATATGAGGTGGCTTATCTGCTGGCCTTTATGGAGAATGTGGTAAATTCCTACATACAAAGCCCCTGTCTGTTAAGCGACGGGCGCAGGGGAACCATTATTTATATCAATAAAAGCCATCTTTCCCGTCCCATCGTCCAGTGCGGCACAGAATATGTGAATCTGTTAGAGCATCCTGATCTGTCCATTGTGAGCCTGCTGTAGTCTGCTGATATCGGCAGAAACTGATGGGAATCGGAAATAGAAATCAAAGAAATCAAATTTGTGAGGATTGTATGCAGAAAAAAGAAGAAATTCATGTGTATGTAAATATGCCGGGGTTTTCCCCTAATTTTTCCACCGTGGGGGAGGCTCTCGCCGCAGTGTCCGGGCAGGACGCCAAAAATGAGACGCTGCCGGACACCCAGCGCACCTTCCCCGCCCCCTTTTCGGAGGAAACGCCTGCCTTTATTCATATTGGAAAGGGCATTTACCGGGAAAAGCTCACCGTCACCCGAAACCGTCTGACCCTTCTTGGGGAGGATTGCGAGAACACCATTCTGGTATACGGCGACGGCGCTTTTGATGTGATGGAGGACAACAGCAGACGAGGCACCTTCCGCACCGCCTCCTTCCGCATTGACGCCAATGACTTCACTGCCAGTCATCTCACCTTTCAAAATGACGCCGGCTTCGGCCATACGGCAGGCCAGGCGCTGGCTCTCTACGCAGAGGGTGACAGGCTTTATCTGGAGGACTGCAGGCTTCTTGGAAGCCAGGACACACTGTTTACCGCCCCTCTTCCGCTAAAAGAGGCAAAGCCCGGAGGCTTTACCGGCCCCGGAGAGCACCGGCCCCGGGTACTGGGCCGCCAGCTTTACCGCAGCTGCTTTATTCAGGGAGACGTGGATTTTATTTTCGGCGGCGGCATCGCCTATTTTGAAAACTGTACCATCTTTTCCAAGCTGCCCGGAGACCGCATTCCTCCGGAAAGCCCCAGAGAAGAAACTATTTACGGATATGTCACCGCTGCCAGCACCCCCAAAGGGCAGCCCTATGGCTATGTATTTCAGGACTGTCGTCTTACCAGCGACTGTCCGCCCCGCAGCGTCTACCTGGGCAGGCCCTGGAGGGAATGGGCCAAAACCGTATTTCTTCACTGTGAGCTGGGAGAGCACATCCATCCTTTGGGCTGGAATGACTGGGGAAAGCCCCACGGTCATTTTTACTACGGAGAATATGATTCTTACGGCCCCGGAGCAAGCCCGGACACCAGAGCCGATTTCTCCCATCAGCTGACAAAAGAGGAAGCTGCGGAATATACCCTGGACAGGGTTCTGCAGGGCTGGAGGCCCTAAGCTTGAAACATGTTTATTTATTTCCCACTGTTTCTTACTGCTTCCTGCGCCAGATGCACCGCTCCCATCAGACCCGCCTGGTTTCCCAGAGCCGCCTGTCTGATGCGCACGCCTGCCGTCCCCGGAGAAATCCGGCCGGGAATACGCTTTCTTATTTCCTCTGTCACATACTGCTGGGCCATGACGCCGCCCCCCAAAACCAAATCACTGGGATTAAATATATGGACCAAGCTGACCAGGCCATAGGTAACCTCGTCAATCCATCGGTCCACGATTTCTTTGATCTGCGGGCGATTCATGGCGGCAAAAATCTTCTTCCCATTGTCCAGGGAGGCATCCACAGCCTTCGCCCTCCGCACCAGCGCTGTGGCGGAGGCATATTTCTCATAACAGCCCGCAAATTCTCCCTGTCCCATATCCTCAGGATGCACCACTATGCCGCCGAAGCTGCCTGCAAAAAAGCTGCTGCCATAATAAATTCCGCCGTTTATCACAATGGCTCCGCCCACTCCTGTTCCGTAGGTCAGGCACAGGAAATCAGAAAGCCCCTTGGCCGCCCCATAGTAAAGCTCTCCAAGCGCAGCGGCATTCACATCATTTTCCACAGCCACCGGCACTTGAAATTCTTCTTCCAAAATCTTTTTTACCTGTGTCCCCGTGTAGCCCGGAATATTGTCATTGGCATAAAAAATACTGCCGTCCCTTGTATCCACCTGCCCTGCAGTGCTGATGCCAATGGCCTCAAATCCATGATACCTGCGCAGAATTTCCTTCGCCTGCTCCATCAGGCGCCCCCCGCCTTCCCTGGCATGGGTGGCCTCTTCTCTTTTCTCCTCTAAGCCTTCTCCTGTCCAAAGCCCAGATTTGACAGCTGTTCCGCCGATATCCAAAACTGCGATATTCATGATTTTTCTTCCCTCAAGGCATCCGCAAAGGATTTTGTAATCAGCTGCGGCCTCGTGATAATGGAGCCCACCACCACGCTGTAGCAGCCAAGATCAATCACCCGCCTTGCCTTTTGGGGGGTGTTGATATTGCCCTCCGCAATCACCGGATGCTTCACCTGTGCAAGAATGCTTCTTATAATTTCAAAATCATTATTCTCTATTCTAAGTCCTGCGCTCTGAGGCGTGTATCCCACCATTGTAGTGCCGATAAAGTCAAACCCCAGCCGGTCTGCATAGACAGCCTCCTCCACAGTGGAGCAGTCTGCCATAAAAAGCTGCTCAGGATACTCTGCCTTCACCTCCTGGAAAAATGCTTCCAGGCTTTTATCCCCCGGTCTCAGGGCTCCCGTTGCATCCATGGCAATGATTTCCGGTTTTACCTCCATAAGCTCTTCGATCTCTTTCATGGTGGGCGTGATATAAACCTGGCTGCCTTCGTAGTCCCTCTTTACAATACCGATGATGGGAAGCCTTGTCTCCTCCTGAATCTGCCGAATGTCCTCCTTTGTGTTGGCACGGATTCCAGCCGCTCCTCCCATCTTCGCCGCAACCGCCATTCTTCCCATGATATAGGAGGAATGCAGCGGTTCCTCGGGCAGAGCCTGACAAGAAACTATCAGCTTTCCCCTTAAACTTTCCACTCGTTTGTCCATTGCTATGCCTCCTCTTTATTCAGACATTCCAGGCCGTCTTTGCTGCCCGGATCATTTCCGCCGCCTCTGCAGCAACAGCAATATCTTCTTTGTTCAACCCTGTGAGAGGCTTTCTGACACCGCCGATATCCAATCCCTCATTGATGCGCAGAACCTCCTTGATCACCGCATACATATTGGCCCGTCCCGAGCACAGCTTATAGATAATGGCATTCACCGTATGCTGGAGACGGCAGGCCTCGTCCATGCACCCCTCCTTTACCAGTCTGTCAAGCTCCAAAAACAGCTCCGGCATTGCGCCATAGGTTCCTCCAATGCCGCCCTGTGCCCCAATGACCCGTCCGCTGATAAACTGTTCGTCCGGCCCGTTGAAAATAATATAGTCATCTCCTGCCAGCTGTTTGAAAATCTGAATATCCTGCACCGGCATAGAGGAATTCTTCACTCCGATCACATTAGGATTTTTCATCATTTCCTTAAGCAGGCTCTGTGTCAGCGCAACGCCGGCAAGCTGGGGAATATTGTAGATAATAAAATCCGTCCGGGGCGCTGCCTGGCTGATATCGTTCCAGTATTCTGCAATGGCATATTCAGGAAGATGAAAATAAATGGGCGGTATGGAGGCGATGGCATCCACCCCCAGGCTCTGTGCATGGGCTGCCAGCTCCTGGCTGTCTCTGGTGTTATTGCAGGCCACATGGGCGATCACCGTCAGCCTTCCCGCAGCCTCCTCCATCACATTTTCAAGCACCTTTCTGCGGTCCGCAACACTCTGATAAATACATTCCCCTGAAGAGCCGTTGACATAGACCCCTTTTACTCCCTTATCCACAAAGTAATGTGTAAGCGCCCTTACGCGCTGGGGACTGATATCTCCCTCCTCGTCGTAGCAAGCATAAAATGCGGGAATGACCCCTTTATATTTTTCTAAATTCCTCATGTCTCTCCTCACTTCTGCACTGCCTTTTGGACACTTCAAGTCTGTGGCGGCAGCGCGGACACAAACTTGCCCGTTCCCTTCTAAAGACCACAATCAATATAGTTTTTCAACAACCGCCTTGGAGGTTCTTCGGTTGTTTTCTGCGGAAACGGCATAATTCCTTCTATAATATTCGCAAAACAATATATCAATAATGTAAAGCTGGCTCAGCTTCGCCCCCATGGAGCCTCCCTCCAGGGGTCCCTCATTGCAGCCGCACAGCAGCACGCCATCTGCATAGGTGGTAAGGGGAGACTTGGCAAATCTGGTAACTGCCACCATTTTTGCCCCTACCTCCTTCAAAATGTCTGCAACATAAACCGTATCCTTTGTGGCTCCGGAAAAGGAAATAATAAAGTATAAATCATCCGGAGTCGCCATGGACGCGGTCATGGCCTGCATATGCGGGTCGTCCACACAGCTCACCTTATCCATAATGCGCAGAAACTTATTGCGGGCTTCCATGGCTGTGAGCAGACTGTCCCCGATTCCAAAGAAATAAATACGCTTGGCCTTTTCCATCATCTCCAGAATTTTTTCCACATTATTTTGATCTAAGAGAGAATGGGTTTCCCGAAGTGCACTGATGTGGCTCTCTAAAATACGGCTCATCTCGCTCTGCAGAGAAAGTGTTTCTGCCTGTGCAGTCTCTTGCGCCTCAGACTGCTCTGTATCCTCCGCCGCCAGGCACAGGGAAAGCTTCATCTTAAATTCCTGATAACCCTTGGCTCCCAGTGACCGGCAGAATCGAAAAACGGTGGCCTCCGCCGCCTGACAGGCATCTGCAAGCTCCGTAATGGACATAAAAAGCACTTGATTTGTGTTCTTCAATACATAATCGGCGATCTTTTTCTCAGTTTTCGTAAACTTATTGTATAAAATCTGAATGTCCAGCAATAAACCTGTAGCCTGCATATATCCTCCTTAAGTCCTGTCCTTGCTGCCTCGAAGGGCATAGTAATCCTGCACCGGTTCTGTTTCTTTCTTAACCTGCCGCTGTTCTTATCCCTTCACTGCCCCCATGGTGATTCCCTGGGTAAAGTATTTCTGGAACATTAGAAAGATTGCAATAATGGGAATTGCTCCCAGTGCTGCGCCCGCCATAATCAATCCGAAATCATTGGACATTTCCGCCTGCAGCTTGGCAATTCCCAGGGAAATCGTCAAGGTGCTCTGGGAATTCAGCATAATCAGCTGCAAAAAATAGTCGTTCCATGTGCTGATAAAGGTAAAAATGGCGAGAGCCCCGACGCCTGGCTTTACAATGGGAAGCACGATGGTCAAAAAGGTCTGTAC
>NZ_CEWDFQ010000012.1:0-20828 GCF_982438285.1 Acetatifactor sp.
CTCCCAGATAACCCTGAATGCGTATATTCTCCCGCTCCCACTGTATGGGCACAAGTGACGCCGCAGTCTCTCTGCCGTAAAGCCGGTAAATTACCTCTCTTAAATCTCCGTTTCCTGAGGTGTGGAATCTGGTCTGGTTCCCCAGCACAAACTTAAAGGAAATATCCGGCCTGGACAAAGCAAGGTGCTCCATAAGGTCTGAAATATATCCCCCCTCGGTAACGGGCGTTTTCAAAAATTTCCGCCGCACCGGCGTGTTGAAAAAGAGGTTCCGCACCAGGACGGTGGTTCCTTCCGGTGCGCCCACCTCCCCAAATTCTATTTCTCTTGCGCCCTCTAGCACAATCCTTCCTCCGGTCAGGCCTCCTGCTGTTTTAGAGATTACCTCCACCTTAGACACCGCCGCAATGCTGGAGAGGGCCTCTCCACGAAACCCAAGGCTTAAGATATGCGTCAAATCCTCCGCATTTTCGATCTTGCTGGTGGCATGGCGCAGAAAGGCTGTCCGCAGCTGTCCGGCCTCCATGCCTTCTCCGTTGTCGGTGACCCGGATCAATGCAATGCCCCCCTCCTTTGCCTCCACGGTGATGGCTGTTGCATTGGCGTCGATGGCGTTTTCCACAAGCTCCTTTACCACGCTTGCAGGCCGCTCCACCACCTCTCCGGCCGCAATTTTATCAATGGTCTCCGAATCCAGTACATGTATCTGTGCCATAATTTCCTCATTTCTGTGCCTTCTCTGGCATCTTTTCCCGGACTATTTCTGTTCTCTGCCGCCCCAGCGGTTTTTCAGCTTATTCTGCAGCCTATAGAGCGTATTTAAGGCGTCTAAGGGCGTCAGGGTGGTAACCTCGATATCCATCAGCTCCTTTAGAACATCCTCATCTGTAACCGTGTCAAACAAGGACATCTGAGCCAGATCAACCTCATCGTATTTGGGCTGCTTTTTGGCCTTTGCGTCCGCCCTTGTGTCCACGGCGATATTCTGGACCTTTGCGGTAATATCGTTGTCGCTTAACTGCTCCACGATCTCCTTTGCCCTGTCAATGACCATGTCCGGCACTCCCGCCAGCTTTGCCACCTGAATGCCATAGCTTTTATCCGCGCCCCCCTTCACAATCTTTCGAAGGAACACAATCTCATCCCCCCGTTCCTTCACCGCAATGCAGTAATTGTTCACATTGCTCATTTTCCCCTCCAGCTCCGTCAGCTCATGATAATGGGTGGCAAACAAGGTCTTTGCTCCCAAAAGCTTTCGGTTGCTGATATGCTCTATCACAGCCCAGGCAATGCTCAGCCCGTCAAAGGTGGAGGTGCCCCTGCCGATCTCATCGAGAATCAAAAGGCTGTGGGAGGTTGCGTTCCTCAAAATATTTGCCACCTCGTTCATCTCCACCATAAAGGTGGACTGACCGCTGGCCAGGTCATCGGAAGCCCCCACCCGGGTAAAAATCCGGTCCACTATGCCGATATTAGCCGACTTTGCCGGCACAAAGCATCCGATCTGCGCCATAAGCACAATCAGCGCCGTCTGGCGCATATAGGTGGATTTTCCCGCCATATTGGGGCCTGTAATGATGCTGATACAGTGAGAGGCATTGTCCAGATAGGTGTCGTTTGCGATAAACATATCATGGGTGATCATCTGTTCCACCACCGGATGCCTGCCGTCCTTTATATCTATCACGCCCCTTTCGTTCAGCTTCGGGCGCACATAGCGATTGCGCTCCGCCACCAGGGAAAGGGAAGTAAACACATCCAAAAGAGCCACAGCCTTTGCCGTTTTCTGGATACGGTCTATCTCCATGGCGATGGAATCCCTGATCCTGCAGAACAGATCATATTCCAGGGTCTGCAGCTTGTCCTCCGCATTTAAAATGGTATCCTCCAGCTCCTTTAACCTGGGCGTTGTATAACGCTCTGCATTGGCAAGGGTCTGTTTGCGCACATAGTCAGAGGGCACCAGCTCTTTATAGGAATTGGTAACCTCAAAATAATAGCCGAACACCTTGTTATATTTGATCTTTAAATTCTTAATGCCGGTCCGCTCCCTGTCCTCCTCCTCCAAAAGGGCAAGCCATTTCTTTCCGTCATGCTTGGCGCTCCTTAACATATCGATGGTCTCGTCAAAGCCATCCTTTAAGATGCCGCCCTCCCTGATGGTGATTGGGGGTTCCTCCTCAATGGCATTTAAGATCAGCTGATAAATATCCTCAAGGCCTTCCAAATCATTATAAATGCCCCTTAAGGCTTCCTTTTCAAAGCCCTTTAGAACCGTTTTGATATGAGGAAGCATCTCAAGGGAATTGCGAAAGGCAATCAAATCCCTTGGGTTTGCCGTCTTATAGATCACCTTGCTCAAAAGCCGCTCCAGATCATAGATGGGGCTTAAATATTCTCTCAGCTCGTCCCGGGATACACTGTCTTTATTCAATTCCTCTATGGCGTCCAGGCGCATCTCCATCTCTTCTTTGTCGATGAGAGGCTGCTCCAGCATGCTTCTGAGCTTTCTGCCGCCCATGGCAGTTTTCGTCTTATCCAAAACCCACAAAAGAGACCCTCTTTTTTGTTTCTCCCTGAGGGTTTCCGTAAGCTCAAGATTTCGCCTGGTGGAGCTGTCAAGGAGCATAAATTTATTGGTAAGATACGGATAAATATGGGTAAAATGCTCCAGGGGGGTTTTCTGAGTCTCGTAAAGATACTGCAAAAGAGCGCCCGCCGCAATCACCCCAACCGGAAACTCCTCCACACCAAGCCCCATCAGCGTGTTCACCTTAAAATGCTTCAACAGGGCTTTTTTACAGCTCTCATCGTCAAACAGATGGGCCTCCAGCACATTCACGGAAATATGGTATCTTCCCTTCAAATCGTCAATATCCATGCCGCTGACCAAAAAAGCGTCATTACAGATAATTTCCGAGGGCTGATACTTCATCATTTCATCCTGAAGCTTCCTTAGATCCTCCACCTCCGTCAGATAATAATCCCCTGTGGTCACATCCGCCACAGAAATGCCTATCTTCGTGGGCGTGTAGGTTACACACATCAAATAATTATTTTTGGATTCCTCAAGGGCCTGCATATTCAAATTGGTTCCGGGAGTGACAATCCTGACCACATCTCTTTTCACAAGCCCCTTGGCCAGCTTAGGGTCCTCCATCTGCTCACAGATGGCCACCTTGTAGCCCTTGTTGACCAATTTAGTCAAATATCCTTCCACCGCATGATAAGGAACCCCGCACATGGGAGCCCGCTCCTTAAGTCCGCAGTTTTTTCCTGTCAGCGTGATTTCCAGCTCCTTGGACGCGGTGAGCGCATCCTCGAAAAACATTTCATAAAAATCACCCAGACGGTAAAAAAGGATACAGTCCGGGTACTGCTTCTTCGTCTCCAGGTACTGCTGCATCATGGGTGTCAATTCTGATTCCTGCAAAATGGTTTACTCCTGTTCTTTTGCCTTGTTTCTTCCGTAAAGAAGCGGATGCACAAAGGTTTGCGCATCCGCTATTATCTTACCACAAAATGTTGTAATTGTAAATCTTGGTACTTTATTCTTCCACCATGCGTCCCGTATAGTAAAAGCCATGACAGACATCCAGGGAAACCCTTGCAAGCTTCCCAATCAGAGAAATATTCCCCGGGAAATGCACCAGCATATTGTTGGAAAGCCTTCCTGTCAAAAGTCTGGGATCATTTTCATTTCTCTCCTCCACAAGAACCTCCATGATCTGTCCCTGGAAACGGCCCGCCTGTTCCCTTGCAGTATCCTGTACTGCTTTGAGCACCCTGTCGAAGGCTTCCTTCACCTGGCTTTCAGGCACCTGGTTTTCCATGGACGCCGCCGGGGTTCCCGTCCGCCTGGAATAGATAAAGGTAAAGGCGTTATCGAATTTCACCTTTCTTATCACATCTATGGTTTCCTCCACATCCTCAAAGGTCTCCCCAGGGAAGCCCACGATAATATCCGTGGTGATGGAGATATCCGGTATCTCTCTTTTGATGCGAAGGGCCAGCTCAAGGTACTGCTCCTTGGTATAACGGCGGTTCATGGCCTTCAAAATCCTGGTGGAGCCGGACTGCAGGGGCAGATGCAGATGGCGGCAGATTTTTTTTGATTCCTTCATCACCTGGATCAGCTCCGGAGATAAATCCTTTGGGTGTGAGGTCATAAAGCGGATCCGCTGTAACCCTTCTATTTTCTCCACCTGGGTAAGCAGCTGTGCAAAGGTGACGGGACTTTCCAGATTTTTCCCGTAGGAATTTACATTCTGTCCAAGCAGCATAACTTCCGTCACCCCGTCCGATACAAGTCCCTCAATTTCCCGTATAATATCCTCGGGGTTTCTGCTTCTCTCCCGCCCCCTCACATAGGGGACAATACAGTAGCTGCAGAAATTATTGCAGCCGAACATAATATTGATTCCCGATTTAAAGGGATATTTCCTTTCCACGGGCAGGTCCTCCACGATCCGGTCCGTGTCCTTCCAGATGTCTATGATCATGCCCTCTCTCTCAAAGGACGCCGTAAGCAGCTCCGCAAATTTGTAGATATTATGAGTGCCGAAAATCAAATCCACAAAGCCATAGCTTTTCTTCAGCTTTTCAATCACAGAGGGCTCCTGCATCATACAGCCGCACAGGGCAATTTTCATGCCGGGATTTTTCTTCTTATAGCCGTTTAACACCCCAAGCCTGCCGTACACCCTCTGATTGGCATTATCCCGCACTGTACAGGTGTTAAAAATTACGAAATCTGCATTTTCCTCCTGGGTCATTTCGTAGCCCGCCGCCTTTAGGATGCCTGCCAGCTTTTCCGAATCCCTGGCGTTCATCTGGCAGCCGAAGGTGGTAACGCAGCACAGGGGCTTTCTTCCAAGCCGCTTCTCCAGTGCTTTTACATGCTCTCTGGCCCTTGCCATAAAATAATACTGTCTTTCCGGCTCCGTCACCGGTGCCTGGGCGGTCGTATCTATCTTTTCCAAATCTGTATTCATCCTTCATACCCCGCATATTTTTCCGCAATCCGGATCAAAAGCTTTGTCACCGCCTCCATGGACTGAACGCAGGCATATTCATATTTCCCATGGAAATTTTCCCCTCCTGTGCACAGATTGGGACAGGGAAGCCCCATAAAGGAAAGCCTTGCGCCATCCGTGCCTCCCCTGATGGGAGAAATCTTAGGCTCTATGCCAAACTCCTCCATGGCAGACGCTGCGTTTTCCACCAGGTGCATATGATCCTTCAATACCTCGCTCATGTTGTAGTAGGAGTCCCTCATATCCACCTTCACGGTGCCTTGTCCATATTTTTGATTTAAAAAATCCCTGCAACGAAGAAAGGTTTCCTTCTTCTGTTCAAACAGCGCCCTGTCGTGGTCGCGGATGATATAATCCGCCGTGACCTCCTCCACATTTCCGGAAATGCTGTCCAGATGGAAAAATCCTTCATACCTTTCCGTGTACATGGGGTTTTCAAAGACCGGCAGAAGACTCTGGAATTCCTGCGCAATCAAAATGGCGTTTTTCATCTTTCCCTTGGCGGAGCCGGGATGGACGCTTCTCCCATACACATGCAGAACCGCTCCTGCAGCATTAAAGCTTTCATATTCCAGCTCCCCCAGGGCGCCGCCGTCCACCGTATAGGCAAAATCAGCTCCAAAAAGCTTCACGTCAAAGTATTCCGCTCCGTCTCCCACCTCTTCATCCGGGGTAAAGCCGATCCTTATCTTCCCATGTCTGCACTGAGGGTTCTTCAGCAGGTAATCCGCCATGGCCATGATCTCCGCGACCCCCGCCTTGTCGTCCGCTCCAAGCAGGGTGGTTCCGTCCGTCACGATCAAATCCTGCCCCTGATACCCTGACAGCTCAGGAAAATCAGCCGCTCTCATCACGATGCCTTCCTTCTCGTTTAACACAATATCGCCGCCGTCATAGCGCTCCACAATCCTGGGTGAGACCCCAGCCCCCGTCACCGCAGGAGAAGTGTCCATATGAGCAATAAAGCCCAGTACCGGCCCCTTCTCGCAGCCACAGGAGGCAGGAATTGTGGCGTACACATAACAGTGCTTTCTGTCGTAGGTGATATCGCAGGCTCCCATAGCGGTAAGCTCCTTCACAAGCATTCCTGCCAGATCATGCTGCTTCATCGTGCTGGGGATTGTATCCGAATTTTCCTGGGACTGGGTATCCACCGTCACATACCGCAAAAAATTTTCAATGGTTTTTGTCATAATCATCCTCACATTTCAATCTACAATTTCATGCAGACTTTATCATAACACGAGTTTTACAATATCTCAACTCTTTTAAGCCCGGCAGGCATGGAAGCTGTGGAGCTTCGATCTCTCCGAAGGCCCTCAGGGCTTGCCGGCGGCTTTCAGCTCCCTGCAGGCTTTCCCGGAAAGGGCCAGCACACAGATCAAATTCGGCAATGCCATAAGGGCGTTGCAGATATCCGAAAAATCCCAGACCACCTCCAGGGCGCACAGGGCTCCCACATAGGATATAAGTCCGTAAAAAAAGCGGTAAAAAATACAATATCTGGTGTTTCCCGCCAAAAACTCAAAGGCCTTCTCCCCCTGATAGGCCCATCCAACAATGGTGGCAAAGGCAAACAAGGTGATGCAGATGCAGATAAAAAAAGCCCCCCATTTCCCAAAGGTGGTGGCAAAGGCTGCAATGGTCAGTGCCGTTCCCGTAAAGGGCTCCCCCCGTTCATCCACCGCCCCCAAAACCCCGGATGCAGCAAGGGCAAGGCCGGTGACAGCGCAGATCACAATGGTGTCCAGAAAAACCCCTGTCATGCTGATGTATCCCTGCTTTATGTAATCTTTTGTGTCTGCAGCGGCAGCGCTGATTCCTGCGGCTCCCAGGCCAGCCTCATTGGAAAACACCCCTCTGGAAATCCCCCATCGGAATGCCTCCATGGCGGAGACTGTGACGCTGCCAAAGAGTCCTCCGCCCACAGCCTTTGGGCAAAAGGCCCCCTGCAGAATCCCCGCAATTCCACCAGGCACATTTCCTGCATGAAACAGGATCACAGTGAGGGCTCCGGCCATATAAAAGACTCCCATAACGGGAACTAATACCTGGGTCACCCGGGAAATCGTGCGTATCCCGCCAAGCACCGCCAGAATGGTCAATATGCTAATTGCAAGCCCGGTTTTCGCCTCAGGTACGCCAAAGGTGACCTTTATTGCAGAAGCAATGGAATTGGACTGCGTCATATTTCCCATGCCAAAGGAGGCAAGCACGGCAAATACAGCAAACAGCATCCCCAAAACAGCAAAAAATCTGCTCCCCGGAAAAGCGTTTTTCATGGTATACATAGGGCCTCCCACATACTCCCCGGACTGATTTTTTTCCCTGTATTTTACTGCCAGCATACTCTCCACAAGCTTTGTGGCCATTCCCGCCACGCTGGAAAGCATCATCCAAAAAAGGGCTCCCGGGCCGCCCAGAACCATGGCTGTGGCCACACCCACAATATTTCCCGTGCCGATGGTGGCCGCAAGCTCCGTCATGAGAGAAGAAAAGGAGGATATCCCCGCCTCCCTGCCTTCTTCCTTTTTCTGCTCAGAAGCCTTGTCGCGCCCTATGGCGCAGAGCAGGGCAGCTTTTAAATTACGCAGAGGCAATCCCCCCAGCCTTATCATAAGATAACAGCCCGTACCCAAAAGAAGCGCCAGCATCCCGGGCCCCCACACAATCTGATCTAACTGTTTTATGATTTTTTCCGCTCTCTCCAAACAAAAACCTCCCGCACATCCTATCTAAGTATATCTGTGCGGGAGGCAGATTATGTTATCCGTTTTACGATCCGCTTTCGGCAAGCTCCGGGATCAGCTCTGCTATTTCGCTGATTTCAAAGGACATGGAGGTAGGTCCCTCCTTTTCTTCCTTTCCGCTGATACACAGGCTCAGGGAAGTAAAATCATAAGGAAGCAGTATTTTGACAGAGAAGAAATCCAATTCCCCATCCTCCCCTGTGTAAGAATCCTCGAGAATCATCTCCAGCCCATTCTCCGGGTCTATGCCGTAATAGTAAGCAAAAATATAACCCAGATCATAGATGTTTGCATATGCTGCAGCAAGATCGTTTTCCATCCCATAAGCATCCTCTGTCTCTTGCATCAGCCTAAACTGGATGCAATAAATTGTATTTGTCTTTTCATCGAACAAAACCTTCACCTGGGAACCATCAGATATCTGAAGCTCACAATAATAGGTGCTCAGGGCAATCCCTTTATTCAAATCCTCATGACAGATCAAATACCGCTTCATCTGTATGATATCATAACTGAAATAGACAGGAAGTACTCCCAAATCCTGTAAAATCCAAATGATATCCTGCTCCAGCGCAGCGCCTGCCACCATATAGCTTTCCTGATCTGCCAAAAGCTCCGTGCCTGATACAAAAAAGGAATCTACATTTTCCGCAAAGCTTTCCAACCTTTTGTCCACGGACATTTCGTAATCCATATTCAGATTTTCCACCGCAAGACCAGTCCTCTCCTCAGACCAGGTCCTCCCCATCCGGTAGGCATCCTCTATCTGAAAGACAAGCTGTGGAAGAAAGCAGGCGGCCGCTATCAGAAGCAAAAGAGACAGTGTGCAGACGCCATAGACAACGGGCTTTTTCATTATGCTCCTTTCCGCCATTTTAAAGCAAGTAATTGCAAAACGAGCTGGCAAAGTCACGAAGCTGGTCATAATAACCAAAAACGGGTTCCGAAGCAGTGGCTAGTCACCCTTATTTTGGTTATTACGCCCAGCTTTTGATGCCAGGAATCGAGTTTCGCAATTACTTCATTATAAAGCCTCAGCTCATTATGAAACAGGTATTTTTTCTATCTTAACGGCGCACACCTTATATTCAGGAATTCTTGCAAATTTATCCAGCGCCGCGTTTGTGAGCACATTGGCGTTCCCGTCAGGGAAGTGAAAGGGCATCCATGTTTCCCCTGGGGAAACCTTTTCCCCCACCCTGGCAGTGGTCTCTATGGTTCCCCTTCTGGAGGAAACCCTTATTTTTTCCTGATCGGCAATCCCCAGCCTTGCAGCGTCCTGCGTGTTCACCTCGATAAAGGAATGTCCCTCTCTCTCCATCAGGCCCGGGGTCCTTCCGGTCATGGCCCTTGTGTTGTAGTGATAGAGGATACGTCCCGTCATGAGAATAAAGGGATACTGCTCATCAGGCAGCTCGACGCTTGGGGTGTACTGCGCCGGGTAAAACCAGCCAAGCCCTCTTGCAAATTTTCCCACATGAAGAATGGGCGTACCAGGATGCTTCTTGTCCGGGCAGGGCCACTGGAGAGATTCTCCCCTGTCGAGACGCCTGTGGCTGATTCCTCCAAAGGACGGTGTCACAGAAGCGATCTCATCCATGATCTCCTCAGCGGTAAGTTTGGGCTGTGGATAGCCCATGCGGTTCATCAGATCAATAAAGATATCCGTATCCAGCCGCATTTCTCCCTCCAGGGTAACCGCCTTTCTCACTCTCTGAACACGACGCTCCGTATTGGAGAAGGTTCCTTCCTTTTCCGCATAGCTTGTGCCCGGCAGAATCACATCCGCATACTGGGCGGTCTCCGTCATAAACAGGTCGTCCAGCACCAGAAAATCCAGACTTTCCAGAGCCTTCCTCACATGGTTCTGATCCGCATCCGTCACAATCGGGTCTTCGCCGAAAATAAACAGTCCCCTGATTTCCTTTCGGATGGCCGCGCCGAACACATCTGTGGCGTGCACGCCGGGCTTTCTGTTCAAGGTTACGCCCCAGGCCTTCTCAAATTTTTCTATCACTCCGGGAGCTGTCACTTTCTGATATCCGGGGAAGTCTCCGGGCATTGCCCCCATATCGCAGGCTCCCTGTACATTATTCTGTCCTCTTAAAGGATTCACGCCGCAGCCGGAGCGTCCGATCTTGCCAACCAGCATAGCCATGTTTGACATGGACATAACGCCCTCTGTTCCTGTGGAATGCTCCGTGACTCCCAGGCAGTATATAATAGGCGCCTTCCTTGCCTTTGCATACATCAGGGCCGCTTCCCGCAGGTGATCGCTGTCAATATGGCAGATCTTTGCCACTCTCTCAGGCGTATATTCCTTGACAATCTCCTTAAGCTCCTCAAAGCCCTCCGTTCTGGTGCGGATAAATTCCTCATCTGCAAGGCCCTCATTGATGATTACGTTCATCATGCCGTTGGCAAAGGCCACATTGGTGCCGGGCTTCAGCTTCAGATGAATGTCCGCCCATTTGGAAAGACCGATGTCCCTTGGATCTACCACGATCAATCTGGTGCCCCTCTCAACGGCCTGCCGTATCTGCATGCCGATGACAGGATGGGCCTCCTCAGGATTAGAGCCCACCAGCATAATCACATCCACATCCTGGGTAATATCGCTGATGGGATTGGTCATCGCCCCGGATCCCAGGGTCATGGCCAGACCTGAAACAGACGCAGAGTGGCACACCCTTGCACAGTTGTCCACGTTGTTGGTGCCGAATGCGCAGCGCACCATTTTCTGCAGCATATAGCAGTCCTCATTGGGAGACCTGGAGCAGGCAAAGCCCGCCAATGCGTCAGGCCCGTACTTCTTTTTGATCTCCAGAAATTTGGAGGCGATCAGGTCCAGGGCCTCATCCCAGGTGGCTCTCTCAAACTTCCCGGTCTCATGATTCTTAATGAGAGGGTATTTGAGCCTGTCGGGAGAATGCACAAAATTAAAAGAACCAAATCTGCCCTTCACACACAAAAGCCCCTTGTTTGAGGGACCCTCTGCCGGTTCCACATCCACAATCTCATTGTCCTTTACCAGAAGATAAAACTGGCATCCCGTGGCACAGTGGGGGCAGGTGGTCAGCACCTTTTTCACCTTGCTGATCTGATATTTTTTGTGGTTCTTTGCCACCAGCGCCCCTGTGGGACACACATTGGCGCAGTTGCCGCAGGATTCGCACAGGCTGGTTTTCCAGTCCGGCCCGAAAGGCGCATCAATTAAGGTTCTGGTTCCGATCTTGATATTGTGCAGCGCACCGTTTCCCGCCACCTTATTACAGGTGCTTACACACCGCTGGCAGTTGATGCAAAGATCGGGATAATAAGTTAAGAAGGGATTTTCCTTCTTGGCTTCCAGCTTCACCGCATTGCTCTCATAGCAGGATTTTGTGATCTCATATTCATTGGAGAGGTCCTGTAAGAGGCACTCGCCGGATTTTGAACAGGAAAAGCACCTCACATCATGGTTGGCAAGCAGCAGATTCAACACCTGCTTTCTGCTGTTTACCACCCTCTCGCTTTTGGTATGTACCACCATGCCCTCAGAAACTCTGGTGTTGCAGGAGGTCACAAGCTGCTTTTTGCCCTCCACCTCAACCACGCACATTTTGCAGGCTCCCACCTCGTTTACATCCTTTAAATAGCACAAGGTAGGAATCTTGATATCAGCCTTTTGTGCGGCCTCCAAAATCGTAAGCTTGGGGTCCACGGATAAGACCACTCCATCTATGGTAATCTGCACCATTATACTCTGCCTCCTTCCACTACGCCGCAGCCGAAATGATCACATCTGAGACATTTGCTGCACTCCTGCATGGCCTCGTCGTAGGACATGCCGTTTTCAATGGGCTCAAAATTCTTTTTCCGCTCTCTTGCGGAACGGTCCGTCAGATGCACCCGCCCGATATGGGTTCTTTCGTTCTCTCTGGGAGCGGGAATTTCTATGGCGTCGTTAAATTTGTGATGATATCCCAGGTATTCGTCTATATTCAAAGCGGCGATTTTGCCGGCCCCGATTGCCTTAATTACCGTGGCGGGACCAAAAACGCAGTCTCCTCCGGCAAAAATTTTCTCATAATCCTTCAATCTGGTATCCGGGGTGGTCTCGAAGGTTTTCCTTCTGGGATTCACATTATATTTTTCAAAAGGAGCTGAAACAATATCCTGCCCGATGGCCATCAGCACCACCTCACAGGGAACCTCGATCTCCTCCTTGTTTGCGCTGACCGCCGTGGGCTGCCCGTTTTTGCCGTACACACTGATGATCTGGGGCTGTGCCACAAAGGCTTTTACATTTCCCGCTTCATCCGCATGAATTCTTACCGGCGCATTCAAGGTCAAAAGCTCTACGCCCTCCTCTATGGCTCCCTGGATTTCCGAGGGCAGCGCCGTCATATCCACCTGGCGCCTTCTGTAAATCACCGTCACCTCTTTGGCATTGCACCTGACAGCGGAGCGGGCGCAGTCCATGGCCACGTTTCCGCCGCCTACCACAACCACACGTTTTCCGGTGTAATCCGGCAGATTGCCCCTTCCGATCTCACTTAGCATGCTCACCGCGGAATAGACGCCATTGCTTTCGATTCCCGAGATATGTACAGTTTTCCCCACCTGTGCGCCGATGGCGATATACACCGCATCATACGCCTCTAAAAGCTCCTCCATAGTCACATCTCTGCCCACCGCAGTCTGATATCTCACCTCAATGTTTCCCGTAGAGAGGACAGCGTTGATATCCTCATCCAATCTGTTCTTGGGAAGCCTGTAGTTTGGAATCCCGTAGCGCAGCATGCCGCCCAGCTTTTCCCGTTCCTCAAAAACCACCACCTTATGCCCCATAAGAGACAGAAAATATGCGGTGGTAAGGCCTGAAGGACCGCCGCCTACAATGGCAACCTTCTTTCCGGTGGAAACATTGCATTCCGGAACCTTCACCTGATCTGCAGGAATCTGATCCACCGCAAATTTTTTGAGGCCTCTGATGTTTACCGGGCTGTCGATCAAATCTCTTCTGCACTTTTCTTCACAGGGATGCTCGCAGATAAAGGCGCAGGCCGTTGGGAAAGGATTGTCCTGTCTGATCAGATTGATGGCGTCTGCATAGCGGTGTTCTCCGATCAAAGCAATATAGCCGGGAATATCCACATGAGCCGGACAATAGGAAATACAGGGAACCTTCTGCCCGATCTCCTCCTGGCATCTGTGATTTTCTATGTGGCTCATATATTCATCATGAAACAGCTCCACGCTCTGCAGTACAATATTTGCCGCCTCGTAACCGATGGCGCAGTCTGCGGTATCCTGTATCATCTGGGCAAGAGCCACCATTTGGTCAAAGGTTTCTCGATCCGCCCTTCCGTCCAGAATATCCCGCATCATGTTCTCCACCTGCTCCAGACCATCCCGGCAGGGAACACATTTGCCGCAGGTCTGGGTCCTTGCGCTCTCTAAGAAGGAAAGCTGCACGGAAATGGGGCATACCCCCGGGGGGCAGGCCTTTACTCGCTTTACATATTTGTCCAGAAATTTGGTAACCTTTTCATTTACTTCATTTGAAGAAATCACGTTTTTCGTCTGCATGAAAAACCTCCCTTTCCTTGCCTGTCACTCTATACGCATTGCTGTAAATATTCATTCTGCTTCCTCTTGCAAAGCCGATCAGCGTTATGCCTGCAGCCTGTGCCAGCCGTACACTGTCATAGGTTGGGGCAGAGACACTGACCGCCATCTTAACCCCGGCTGACATAAGTTTTTTTACCATATCCGAAGGCCCCCTTCCTGATAAAAGCACAACGCCATCCGACAAATCAACATCCTGTACGAGGGCAAGCCCAATGAGCTTATCCAGCGCGTTATGCCGTCCGATATCCTCCGCATACAGCGCATACTGGAATTCCTGCCTTCTGCCCTTTTGCTTCCTTGGAAGAAAGGCGGCGCTGTGCACATTTCCCGTCTGCAAAAACAGCTCTGATCTCTTGGAAAAGCTCTCCATAGCCTGGCAGATCCATTCTGTCTCCACGGCAAAGTCCTGTGCGCGGCCAAAGGGCGCCTCCAAAGCTCCCTCTCCCAAAAAACGGATTTTTGTATGGCCCGGGGCCACACTTTCCAACAGATATCTTTCTTTTCCCAAATTTCTTCCAAAGGCAGAAAATACATATCCCACCGCCAGTTCCCGAAGCAGAAGCTCCGTGCAGAAAAAGGGGATTTTTTCTCCTCCATATTCCAGAGAAAGCGCATGCTCCAAAAGCAGCTCATCCTCTGCCCTTTTGATGGCTTCCCCCTGAACCTTCACAATCTCCTGACACATGGTAACCCTGTTTTGTATCATTTTTATTTCCTTTGACCGCTTTTGCGGCACACTTAGATAATTTTTTCACATTTTCCAAATATAACAATATGCCAGACCCGAAAGTCTGGCATATCCCTCGCCTAAGTTATTGTACTTTATTTTTCATCAATTGACAAGAAAGAATAATTTTTTAACAAAGTTTTTCCGTTTTTCCGCACTCCCCATCCAGCCCCTTCATAATCAAAATGCCATGTTCCAGGCTGGGAAGGATATATTCCAGGCACTCCCGCACCGCCTTGGGACTTCCGGGCAGATTTATGATCAGGGTCTGCCCCCGCATCACGCTCACCCCACGGCTGAGCATAGCCCTTGGGGTGATGGAAAGGCTGTGCACCCTGATGGCCTCGGCAATTCCCGGCACATTTCTGTGAGCCGCCCGCAATGTGGCCTCCGGCGTCCGATCCCGCTTGGAAAGTCCCGTTCCTCCGGTGGTAAAAATCACGTCCACCGCCTCCTCATCCGCAAGCCTGACCATTTCCCGATACAAAAGCTCCTCATCATCGGGCAAAAGCACTCTATGTTCCACCTGATACCCCCGTTTTGTGAGCATTTCGGAAACGGCTGGACCGCTTAAGTCCTCCCTTTCCCCCGCCGCTCCCTTATCACTGGCCGTGATCACCGCAGCTTTCAGCTTCTCCCGCTTCTCCTGATTCTCTTTCTTCTCTGACATACAACTCATCTCCTGTCTGTATGGTTCCTCCGTGGAGCACTCTGGCAAAAACGCCCTCTCTTGGCATGATACAGTCACCCACCTGTTTGAAAATCTCGCACTCCGAGTGGCATTTCTTGCCGATCTGTGTCAGCTCAAGCACCACATCATTGCATGTAAATATGGTTCCCACCGGAAAGCTTTTAAAATCAAAGCCCTCCACCAGAAGGTTTTCCCCAAAGGCGCCGTCCTCCACCCGGGCTCCTCTTGCCCGGAATGCCTCCACCGCCTCATAGGACAAAAGGCTCACCTGCCTGTGCCATTTGCCTCCGTGGGCGTCGTTCTCCAGCCCAAAATCCTCCAGGAAATTACATTTTCCCACATTTCTCTTTGCCGTTCCTTTTTTCTCACTGATACATACAGCCCTTACCCTGCCCATCCTTCATCCTCCGATCTGATTCATATTTCTTTCTTCCACGGCTTCCCTTTCTGAAGGCATTTCTTCGCCCGGACTCTCAAAATGGTGGGCGGCGGGCTTATTCTTCACCGCCTCTAAAATTGCCTCTTCGATTTGTGCATCCTCTGTCTGCCCGTCCCGCAGATATTTCCGCAGATCTATGCCGCTTTCATAATGCAGGCAGAGCTTAAACCTCCCCTCCGCCGTAATACGCACTCTGCTGCAGCTTTTGCAGAATTTATGGGAAATGGGGCTGATAAAGCCGATTCTTCCCTGAAAGCCCGGGAAGCGGTAATAACAGGCCGGGCCGCCGCCCGGGGATGCCGGCGCCTCCTTTGGCTCTCCGAAAAAGGCGGAAAAGTCCTTAAGCAGCTCCCCGGAAGGAATTCCATGAAATTGTTTTCCGCAGCCAATGGGCATGAGCTCAATAAACCGTACGTCCACCGGCTGATCTTGTGCAATGGCCGCCACCCTTCTAAGCTCTCCCTCATTCAATTCCCTGCAGGGCACACAGTTTATTTTTACGCCAAAGCCCACAGAAAGGGCAGCTAAAAGTCCCTCCTTTACCTCCCCAAGCGCATTCCGGCCCGTAACGGCGGCAAAGACCAGAGGATCCAGCGCATCCAGGCTGATATTGACCCGGTCAAGACCTGCCCTTTTTAGTTTCCCCGCCAGAGGAGCCAAAAGGGTTGCGTTGGTGGTCATGGCAATCTCCTCTATTCCAGGTATGGCATGAATCTGCTCAATAAGGCTGCAGACGTCCTTGCGCACCAGGGGCTCTCCGCCGGTGATGCGCACCTTTCTGATGCCAAGCCGGGCCATGATTTTGCAGACTCTTGTGATCTCCTCAAAGGAAAGAATATCCTCATGGCGCAGAGATGTGACGCCCTCAGAGGGCATACAGTATCTGCACCGCAGATTACATTTGTCCGTCACGGATATTCTGAGATAATCAATTACTCTTCCGATGTTGTCCGTCATCCTTTAACCTATGCCTTTCTGCGCCTACTGCCAAAGCAGCATCAGCTTTTCTCCGGGAATTTTCAGATACAGCTTTTTGTCCCCCTCTTCCAGGGAAACTCCAGCCCCCTGCTCCTTCATTTTTTGATAGTCCCCCTTTGGAAGCTCATATCGCAGATGAGTCCAGTCGCCCTCCTCTTGATTTCCCTTTTGCCGGAACAAAAGAATCATGGAAAAGGTATCCTCTATCACCCGTTCCACCTGACAGTCAAACACTGCCTCCGGTTCCGGCTTTGAAACCCACTCGAAGAAATGGGCCCGCACAGCGGCGTATTTCGGCGGCTCCTTTTCCTCCTCCAGACTAAGCCATATTCCCCAGTCCACAGCCCAGTACCGGCCTTCGCCCTCCCGCTTTAAGCGCGTTATATTTTTGCAGCCGGTCAAAAGCGCGGCGGCCAGTGTCTTGGGGCTGTCAAAAAGCTGCTTCTTTTCCTGTACGTCCAAAAGCTGCCCCTGCTCCATCACCGCAATTTTGTCCGTGAGCCGGTATACCTCGTTCCGGTCATGGGATACAAAGAGAACTGTTTTTTGGTAGGCTTCCATAACCTTTAAGATTTCCTGCTCCAGCTGCCATTTCAGATAACTGTCCAGAGCGGAAAAGGGCTCGTCCAGCATAATAATGTCAGGCTGGGCAGCCAGCATCCTGGCTAACGCCGCCCGCTGCTTCTGCCCTCCTGAAAGCTGCCAGGGATACAGATTTTCCAATCCCTCCAGATAAAACCGGCGGATGTATTCCCTTACGGCCTCCTCCCTCCTGCGCCCCTTTTCCTTCATGCCGGAGAGAATATTCTTGCGCACCGTCATATTGGGAAAAAGCGCATAGTCCTGAAACAGATAGCCTACATTTCTTTTCCGCACCGGCATATTGATATGCTCCTTAGAGTCAAACAAAACCCGGCCGTCCAGCACAATCCGTCCTTTGTCCGGCGTCTCGATGCCGGCGATACATTTTAACGTCATGCTCTTTCCGCAGCCCGACGCTCCCAGTATGGCAAAGGTTTCCGTACCCGCTTCAAACTTTGCCTTCAGGGAGAAATCGCCCAGCTTTTTCTCAATATCCACATACAGCGCCATTACCCGGACCTCCTTTTTGACTTTCGGTGATCCGTCAGATAATTCATGAGCAGAATCGTCACAAAGGACATAGCCATGATAACCGCCGTCCAGCGGCAGGCTAACGCTCTGTTTCCTGACTGCACCGCCGTGTAGATAGCCACCGACATGGTCTGGGTCTTTCCCGGTATGTTCCCCGCAAGCATTATGGTTGCCCCAAATTCTCCCAGCGCACGTGCAAAGGCCAGTATGGTTCCCGCCATGATTCCCGGCCAGGATGCAGGCAGCATCACTCTGAGAAAAATCCGAAGCTCGCTCATTCCCAGGGTCCTTGCGGCGTGAATGAGATTTTCGTCCACCTGTTCAAGGGCTCCCCTGGCAGTGCGGTACATAATGGGAAAGGATACCACCATGGAAGCCACAGCTGCCCCCTGCCAGGTAAAGATAACACCCATCCCAAGAGCGTCCAGAAGCTTTCCAAAAAGGCTGTTCTTCCCAAACAAAAGAAGCAGAAAAAAGCCGACTACAGTGGGCGGAAGCACCATGGGAAGGGAAAAAAGCCCATCCAAAAGGGACTTCCCCCTTTTCATGGGGGCTATCAGCCAGGCGGCCAAAAGCCCCAGAAAAAAGGTCAGCAAGGTGGCGCAGCAGGCCGCCTTGAGAGAAATGATAAAAGGTGAAAAATCCATCCCGGCCACCTACTGCACCGTGGCAAAGCCATAGGACTCGAAAAGGGCGCTGATCTCATCTGTTTTCAGGTAATCCATAAATTCCTGGGCCGCTTCCTTCTGCTCGGAGGCCTTTACAATGCCCATGGGATAGATAATGGGAGTACAGGAGCCCTCCGGCGCCTGGCACACCACTGTAATGGAGTCAGAGGAAATGGCGTCCGTGGCGTAAACCACGCCGCAGTCCACCTCTCCCGTTTCCACCCAGGAAAGCACATTTCTCACATCCGTTCCGTAATTGGCCTTGGCTTTTACCTCATCCAGGATTCCAAGAGAGGTGAAAATTTCCTCCGCATACTGTCCCGCCGGAACGCTTCCAGGCTCGCCCAGTCCGATCATGCCCACCTTGTCCGTAGCCGCATCCTCAAAGCTTTCAATTCCCGCCGTGCTTGTCTTTGGTACAATCAATACCACCTTGTTCTCCAAAAGATCCTGAATGGAATCCGATTCCATCAGCCCCTCCTCATTCAGGGCGTCCATCTGCTTCTGTGCTGCTGAAATAAAAATATCCGCAGGCGCTCCCTCTTCGATCTGCGTCTGCAGAGCGCCGGAGCCCCCATAGGAAAAATTCAGGGTGACATTTTCATGCTCCGCCTCATACATGGTCTTGATCTCATTGCATACATCCGTCAGGCTTGCAGCCGCAAGCACGGTAAGCTCCACATTCTCCTGTGCGTCTGCGCGCTGTGCAGCTTCCTCCTGTGCTCCTGCGCAGCCGGTGGCAAGCAGCATACAGCCTGCAAGCAAAAGCATCACAATTTTATGCCCTGTTCTTTTCATATCATATCTCCTCTTCTTAAAAGGGAGAAGGCCTCAAGTAGTGTCCGCTCTTTCCGCCCGCCTTTTCCAGCAGATGAATCTTCTCAATTTCCATCCCCCGGTCCATGGCCTTGCACATATCATAAATCGTAAGCAAGGCGGCGCTTACGCCGGTCAGGGCCTCCATTTCAACACCCGTGCGCCCCGACAGCCTTGCCGTGCAGACAGCTTCCACGCTGAGGGTCTCCTCCTCAAGTGTAAAATCAACGGTTACTTTCGTCAGAGGAAGCGGATGGCACAAAGGGATGATATCCCAGGTCTTTTTTGCAGCCATAATTCCGGCAATTCTGGCTGTTCCCAGAACATCGCCTTTTTTAGCCGTTCCATTCTTTATGGCCTCAAAAACCTCCCTGCTTACCCGTATGCTTCCACAGGCCGCAGCCATTCTGTCCGTCACCGGCTTTTCCGTCACATCCACCATAACAGCGTTTCCTTTTTCATCAAAATGGGTTAATCCGCTCATCCTTCCTCCTTTTTTAACTCAGGTAATTGCAAAACTCAATCCTTAGTATCAGAAACTGGGCGTAATAACCAAAATAAGGGTGACGAGCCACTGCTTCGGAACCCGTTTTTGGTTATTATGACCAGGTTCGTGACTTTGTCAGCGAGTTTCGCAAACGCCTATTATTTCCCAAAGCCGCAGCTGGGGAAGGTGCACCCCCTGCACCCAAGGCAGAGGCCGCCCTCCCCATATGTGCTCAAGTCCTCTTTTTCCAGAATTTCCCCCGCCAGCACTCTGGGAAGCACTAAATCAAAAATTGTTCTCCCGGCATACATTACACAGCCGGGAAGTCCCATCACGGGAATCTGTTCCTTTCCGGTCTCATAATAGGCTAACAGAAACATGGCTCCGGGCAGCACAGGCGCACCGTAGGACACAATGCGCGCTTTTGTCCGGCGGATAGCTCCCGGCGTTTTATCATCCGGATCTACGCTCATTCCGCCCGTACAGAGCACAAGCTCCGCCCCCTGTCCGATAAAGTCTGCAATGGTATCCGAGATAGCCTCCCCATCGTCCCCGGGGTAAGCCTGCCACAGCACCGAGACGCCGTACTCTGCAAGCTTTTTTTTCACCACCGGTCCAAAGGAGTCCTCAACCAGCCCTTTTTTTACTTCGCTTCCTGTAACGATCAGTCCAGCCTTTTTTCTTGTAAAGGGCAGCAGCGAAAACAGCGGTTTTTCTCCCGCCGCCTCTTTTGCAGCCTCCATTTTCTCCTGCTCTATCACCAGAGGAATGATTCTTGTGGCCGCCAGCTTGTCCCCCGCCTTTACGGGGAAGTTTCCGTGCCTGGAGGCAATCATCATCTCTCCCAAGGCGTTGACCGCATTCAGCCTTTTCGTATCCACCTTGAAAAGTCCGTCCATCTCTGACCTTATCTCAATTTTTCCCTCCTTGGGCTCGCCTGCCTGCATATGATCGCCCATGCAGATATCACGCAATATTTCCGCCGCTTCATCCTCGTGCAGGATACCCTCCTTTTTCTCCCACACATAAAGATTCTCTTTTCCCATGGAAAGCAGCACAGGAATATCCTGGGCAGTCACCACATGTCCCTTTCGGAACACTGCATCCTTTATCACTCCCGGGATAATCTGCGTCATGTCATGGCACAGCACATGTCCCACGGCATCTTCTGTTTTAATCAATTTCATTTACATCCGCTCCAATCCAAAATAATCGCAAATGCTTTTGAAAATGGACCGTATATCGTTTAAGTCATGTACCGGACACTCCGCCCTGGTATCCTCCCAGGCATCCGTTGCAATACAGATCAGGGTATCCACGCTGCAGGCAGGCTCTAAGGACGCCTCACGCCTGCGCACCTCCACCTTGGGCAGGCTGCAGCTTTTTTCTCCCTCCACTATGATAATATCGCCCTCTCCCTGGGCCAGGGCCAGCATATCCACAAGGGTCTTTGCGCCGGCATAATTTACGGCATATCCCTCATCAGAAAAAATAGCGCTCATTCTGG